>JAESQG010000396.1 GCA_016765265.1 Pseudomonadales bacterium
AACAACACCACTGCCGTAGGCGGAAACACGCAGTTATTATCGGAACATTTTTCGCGACTGTCCCAGCAACATGATCACCAGCAGCATGATCAACAACAGCGCGATTCGTAATGCACATTTTTCATAACTAACGCCGATCCATATGCAAAAATTGTTAATGCAACATTGGTCGAACTCACTATAAAAAAACTCACTATAAAAAGACTCATAATAAAAATGACTACTAAAATACCCTCACTAATGACGATGCTCTCGGAAATAATTGCCGAACCGTCCATTAGCAGCACATCACCCTCTTATGACACAAGTAATCAATCCGTAGTTGAAAAACTAGATTCGTGGCTAACAGATTTAGGTTTTCACTGCGAAACATTACTCGTTCCCAACAGCAAGAATAAATACAACCTCATCGCTACATTAGGCAAAGGAGACGGTGGCCTGGTGTTAGCCGGTCACACCGATACAGTCCCGTGTAATGAAAACCTATGGAATAGTGATCCCTTTACTTTGACTGAAGTGGATCAAAAACTTTATGGTTTAGGGACAACCGACATGAAAGGTTTTTTTCCTATTGTCATAGAGGCTATAAGACAGTGTGTACATGAAGGTCTAAAAGATTTAAAACATCCCATCATCATATTAGCTACCGCCGATGAAGAAACCACTATGGCAGGTGCCAGAGCCCTAGTAGAGCAAGGGAGACCTACAGCAAGACATGCCATCATCGGCGAGCCAACCGGCATGACTCCAGCCATCATGCATAAAGGCATGATGATGGAAACTATTCGAATACAAGGGCACTCCGGACATTCCAGCGATCCTAGCCTTGGCGTGAATGCCATCGAGGCTATGCACAGTGCCATAGGAGCGCTCATGGCTTGGCGCGAACATTTACAGTCGAAATACAATAACCCTCGATTTGCCGTCCCCGTGCCGACACTCAATCTGGGCTGTATTCATGGCGGCGACAATCCCAACAGAATATGCGGAGCTTGTGAACTGCAATTTGATCTTCGACCGCTACCGGGCATGAGTATTGACTATTTACGCCATGAAATTGCTGAAAAACTCAAAGTGATAGAACATCAATATCCGGGTATTACACTGAGCGTTAACTCGATCTACCCCGGCTTACCTCCTTTTTCAGGGGATGAAGAAAGCGAAATTGTCAAAGTCGTGGAAACCCTAACGGGACAAAAAGCAATAGCAGTAGCCTTTGGAACCGAAGCGCCCTATTACCAACAGTTAGGTATTCAACCGGTCATTCTTGGTCCCGGCAACGTCGCCCAAGCGCATCAGCCAAATGAATTCCTCGAGCTCTACACCTTGAAGCCCATGATTGAAATTATTGTGGGGGCAGTTTCGCAACTGTGCCTAAATTAAAAAAAATTTCTGCCGTTCTGCACCGGCAGAACAGTATTATACTCTAGCTGTATTAGTCGAAAATCACTTGGCTTTTTTTCGGAATATTAATTTGCGACAAAGCCCAATCTCCTTAGCTGAAGTTATTACCGACTAAACTGAGAATGTTACCATCTATAATCAAAAGGTTGCACAGTTTTGTGGGGATCTAAATCCGAATACGAATATTTATAAATACGCAATAACGTAAAAAACATAAATAGTCTATAATTTAGCTATTCCAATGAATTTACAACTTAATATCGTGCAAAGCCCTTATCCATCCATGGCTCTGTACGATTATCTCTAGGCATAGTGTTATAGCATGACAGATCGACTAACCCGTGTACTTGCTGTTGATGATAAAATAGCGAACTTGCGAGCACTTCGAGTGTCATTAGAATCACTCGAAATCGATTTTGTTGAAGTCACCTCGGGCGAGGAGGCTTTAAACCAGGTGCTTAACGATTCCTTTAGCGTCATTTTGATGGATGTGAATATGCCAGGGATGGACGGCATAGAAACGGCAGAACTTATTGCAAACTATCAAGCGGATAACGTAACGCCAATCATTTTTCTCACTGCTGTTGACCAACCTGAAAATGCGGCCAAAAGCTACTCGGCAGGCGCAGTAGACTATCTCACTAAACCCTTTGACCCCGACATACTGGTCGCTAAAGTTAAAATATTTATTGAACTCTATAAACAACAAGAACGCGTCCAGCTATCGCTTGCGAATGCCAATCTGATGAGAGAACAAAGTGAACTCTTGATGGAGTCTGCAGGTCAGGGCTTAATTGGCATTAATGATGACTATAAGATAACGTTTGTGAATGCCATGGCGTGTACACTATTGACCACAGAAAAATTGGCGTTGATCGGTCAGTCGATAAAACCCTTCGTATTTGGTGACAATAACAATAACAATGACGATAGCTGGGAAGAGTCCCCGATCTACACGGCAATCCATGAAAGTCATAACGTCCATATTGATGATGCCATTTTTTGGAATGGACAGCAGGGAAAGTTACCCGTTGATTACACCCTAGGGACGATACAACGACAGGGGACATTAGCGGGTGCTGTTCTTTTATTTCAAGATATCACAGAGCGAAAGTTATCAGCCGACAAAATGGCCCATCTCGCTCAGTATGATCAATTGACCGGTATTTATAATAGAAGAATGTTTCAAACACTGCTTGGAGAAAGTGTCTCCCACGCCAAGCGATTCGACTCGCAACTCGCGCTACACTTTATCGATCTTGATCGGTTTAAAGACGTAAACGACACTCTTGGACACGACGCGGGTGATGCGTTATTGAAAGAGGCCGTGCAGAGAATCAACGCACTGATTCGAGATGTGGATATTCTTTGTCGCCTCGGTGGTGATGAGTTTGGTATCATCCAACGTATCGATGACAGTAGTGGTTTTTCAGCAGCATCGATGGCACAGCGCATAATCGATGCCTTTGAACCAGGGTTTGTTTTTACGACACAAACAATGCAAGTGGGCTGTTCTATCGGCCTTGCTCAGTACCCTGCTCATGGGGATACCGTAGACAGCCTCGTAAAAGCAGCCGATACCGCGATGTACAATGCAAAAGCATCAGGGCGCAATCAATACCAATTTTATAGCGATGAGTTGCAGCAGAAGCTGAGTAAAGAAATGTCGTTGGTCGCGGCGTTGAAAAAGGCAATACAACACCAGCAACTGCATTTGTTTTACCAACCACAAATAGATGCCAATACGTTGACACTGATCGGTGTCGAGGCCCTTGCCCGTTGGACGCACTCAACGCTGGGTCCAGTAGACCCGAAGGTGTTTGTCCCGCTTGCGGAAAAAATTGGTCTTATCAATAAACTGGGCGAGTGGTGTTTAACAGAAGCCGTTGGTCAAGCGGTAAAGTGGAATCGGACTACAGGCCTAGCGGTGTCCATGAGCGTGAATATTTCAGTCCATCAGTTCGTGGCAGAGGGTTTTGTTGAACTCGTAGAAAAAGTGGTAAGCGAGGCCAACCTTGACCCAAGACTACTCAACTTAGAGATAACAGAATCAGTGTTGATGGAAAATCCGGAGTATTGTATATCAAAGATTCATCAACTTAAGGCCTTGGGAATTCACACCTCTATTGATGATTTTGGTACAGGCTATTCTTCGCTGAGTTACCTCGGCAAATTGCCCGTCAAGAGTTTAAAAATAGACGAAGCATTTATTACCGATATTCAACACCATGTTGAACACCAAACTATTGTAAAGCTTATCCTTGGTTTAGCGAGGGGTCTCCACTACGACGTCATCGCCGAGGGCGTTGAAACCAAGGAGGAATTGGACTTTTTGATAGCTGCAGGATGTCATTACATACAGGGTTTTTATTATAGCCAACCATTATCTGCAAATGACCTAGAGGTGACTTTTTTAGATGAAATGGTCTTGTCTGGGAAAAATGATTGCCTCGGTATCGCCCCCAAAGATCAGCAGCGTCTTAATTAGTTCCAGGAATAGCGGTCAAACTAGTCTCGGAGCGGAAAATCATGCGGGTTTACACATAAGCCATTGTTATTGATAATTATCTTGTGTAAGGCAATAGATCAACTATCTTTGTAGAACAACCTCGAATGCTCAATATCGAAAGCACCAATGGTTCTTCTAACCTTCATTAGAGGCACGTAACATTATGGGGAAAATATTCATAGGGAAAATATTGCTACCACCGCCAGTACGCTGCTATCTAGTTTTTTTGATGCTGCTTATCTTAGTTCCACCAGTAGCATTTGCTGGAGATCGTCCTCAAAGTGAAATTCTAGTTTTAAAGGAAAGACTTTCACAATTGGAACAAAACCAAGGAAAGTTGAATACTGGGTCAAGGGACAAACCTTCGGTTCAAGTGGGGGGATATGCCAAGTTGGATGTGGTGTACAGCTCCGCCAGTGCAGGGGCAAGCAGTATTGCCGATGAATTTATTGTCAATGCACTCATTCCCTCAGACAATGACGGCGAAAGCGATCAGCTAAAAATGACAGCGCGTGAAAGTCGCCTGTGGGTGAAAGGCGCAACAGCTGATAACACATCAAAATTTTATATAGAGGGCGATTTTTTTGGCGATAAGCCTTCAAGTTCTGAGACCCTGAATAACAATGCCGACTTTCGACTGCGCCAAGCCTATGGTGAGATAGAGACAAATGAGTATGGTCGCTTCTTGCTCGGGCAAGCGTGGAGTACATTCCAAAACCTGTCTGCATTTCCCCATGCCACAACTTTAGGTACGCTACCAGGCCAAGTATTTACCCGCGTAAGCATGATACGCTGGACCTCGCCGGCCAACCACAGTTTACAAATCGCATTGGAGAATCCAGAGAGCAATCTAAAAGACCTCAATAACGCCTCAGTACGTCCAGACGATGACCGCATTCCAGATATCGTCATCCGTTATAATCTACAATCTGTTTCAGTGGCATCGTTAATAAGACAATTACGGTGTGATATGCCAGGCACCTGTGAGGATAGCCAGAGTGCCTGGGCTGTCAGTGTGACAGGACGTTTAAATCCCACCACCAGAGACCAACTGCGATTTCAAATCCACCTGGGTGATGGAATCGGGCGATACGTCTCTGGCGCGGTCTTCCCTGGTGGCACCATTAACGCCAACGGTGATATTGAAACGGTTGAAGTACAAGCATTGATGCTGAGCTACCAACACCAGTGGAACCGTCGCTGGGCCAGTGCAGTCATCTTCAACACGGCGAGTGCCGATAACCTTAATGCGATTGGTGGCGCGAGTGAGGAAGTCACTACTTTTCATGTCAATAGCACGTGGCGGCCGACAAAACCACTGAGATTAGGCTTTGAATTTATTCGGGCAGAGAGAGAAACCGTGGCCGGTACAGACGGTGATTTGAACCGTCTTATTTTCTCATCCAAATACCATTTTTAAGGGATACAACAATTTTGGGAAATACAACAATCTTAAGGAATACAACAATGAAATTTACACTGCGTTTGTTTTCGCTTCTAGCACTCTGCTATTGTCCAGCAGCGCTGTCTGACACATCAATCCCCTTTAAAGTGGGGCTTTCTGTTTGGACGGGCTACCCCACTAGCGTGAAAGGATTCAAAGACGGATTGGCCGAAGCCGGTTTGATCGAAGGCAAGCATATTCAATTTTTGATGGGCAAAAGTGGTATTGATAAGGCCAAGCAGCATGAAATTGCCGAATCCTTTAGGGATGCAAACGTTGATCTCGTCTACTCGTTAACAACACCAGGGACAGTCATCATCAAAAAAATCATGCCTGTCACAACGCCGGTGGTATTTTCTATTGTCACTTATCCTGCGGATAGTGGCTTGATCGAATCATTTGACTACTCGGGCAATAACTTAGTTGGTACCAGTAACTTTGTCTCGTATAAACACTATATACTCCTCCTGAATAAAATGCTGCCTAATGTAAAATCACTGGCCATTTTTCATCGTAAAGGTGAACCCAACTCTAAAATTCAGGCCGTCAATATCCGTCGTTTACTCAAAGCGCAAGGGGTTAACGTAACAATTGAAAAGCCTTCATCACTGGAGGAGACAAAAACCTTGGCCAAGGCATTAGTTGGCAAAGTGGACGTCTTTATGACAACCACTGATACCCTCATGCAGGGAGGTGGAGAAGCGGTATTGATCGACATTGCTAAAGCTTACGCAATTCCCATACTCAGCTCCAACAAAGCCGGTATTGAAGCGGGTTCCACCTTCGGACCTGTAGCCGACTTTTATACTATAGGAAAAATTTCAGGCTCGATGGCGGCAAATATTCTGCAAAATAAAGTGANNCCNTCGCAGCTAAGCTCTCAATTACAAGATCCTCCNCAGTTTCTTGTCAATAAAAAAAGTGCTGCAACTTTAAAACTAACTACACCATCCGATCTTAGCGTTACCTATGTAAACCCATAAAGGTGAGACTTTGGTAAACATTATCCAACGTGTTACGCGCATTAGTACTATTATCAGTGCTGGTGTATCAGTGTTGATGATACTGTCATTTGCAACTATGTATTGGCGGGCAATGACCTATTTTGAAAACGATTCCTTTCAACAACTCGATAGCCAGCTTGCCACCCATTTACAGGATATTGAACATCAGCTTCAACTCAAAAAAGAGGACGTCACTCATCTGGCGCGTGCACTATCCAAGGATCTATCGCTCCAGCGCGCATTAGATAGAAACATTAGCCGAGGCATCAGCCAGTCACTAAACCGTATTGTAGGCGTTTATCCATTCTTTCCCTACGTCTTGTTGTTTGACAAGCATCAAGAAGTGTTTGCTACCTCAACACGGGACAATAAAGGGCTGAGAATTGCTGGGGAAAACCTGCTAGGGCTTACTGCTAGCGAATTGGAAGGTTTCGGTGCATTGTTGGCACAACACAGTTCCGTTACTTCACCACAACTTGATTCGATAGCCCCCTTACTAGAGATTGAAACCTTTACGGTGCAATGGGTTGTAGAGCCCCTTCAGCAGCGCGATGAGATTTTTGGATGGTTAGTGGTAGGCTACAATTGGCAAGGGGAAGTTGGCCTTCTTTTAGACCGCACCAGGCAGCAGCTACAGAAAACAGGCACCTCTGTCACCGGGCTTTCNCTCTGGAGCGGNGNTACCAAATTGGTNGATGNTACNNTTGATATTNATGCTGATANTAATGNTGATATTNATGNNGATATNNATGCTGAGACCTCACNATTAAAAGAGANCGTGACTAGAATACTGTCCTTTACGGTTGTAGATCAACAGTACGAACTGAGTCTTTCTGTG
>JAESQG010000397.1 GCA_016765265.1 Pseudomonadales bacterium
ACGCATAGCTGAAGATCGGCAGCTAGAGAGACTGCAGCACCGAGAAACGATAACATCATTACAAGATCGCCTCAGCGCTGAGACTCGCTCATTTGAAAGCCAAGCCGAACTCACTCTGGAGGCCAAACAAGCGCTTGCTATTGCACTTAACGCTAATAGAGATTTAAGTAGCCAGTTCAACAAGCTTGAACTCTCTGCAGCGGAAAAACAACAACAGTATCTTTCCTATAGNTCACTNNCTACNGCNCTCAANCAAGAANTATCACTTATCAANGAAGAGANCGATAAGTTGAGGGNNGACCTCAGTGNCNCACTNGAAAANNTNGCTNGTCANNCNGGNCAGAANGCCATATTNATTCAAACGAACAATNCTCTTAATGAGAAGNTGNTAGCACTTGAAGATAAATATNCTCAGTCTCAGGATGAGAATAAANTNATANTGCAAGAAAAAGCGATTATCCAAGGTCAATTTAAACAGCTACACGAGACAGTCTAGTTTTCAAAAGAGTAGAGTCAAATACAGATGGTTGCAGTATATCAAACCGCGTACCCACGCATTAAGGAAGGCATTTCCGAGAAAGATTTAGACAATGTTTACACGCCAACTTCCTCAGAAAAGCGATTTGCTTCAAAGCACTGCCAGAGGCAATCAGCAGCGCACCTCGGCTTTCTAATACAACTCAAAATGGTNCAGCGTCTTGGTAGATTTTCTACACACAAAGAAACCCCAGACGTTATCATCAAGCACATTAGGGAATCAACAAAATCTCGCGTCACGACGAAACAACTGACCAAGTACTTTGAAGTGGACCCCTTTGTCGAGACAGTATTTTCATGATTTCATATAAACTTGTAATCTGAACCTGTGCACCCTGTGGGAGATAGGCTCAAGAGTGTGGGTGAGCTGTGGGCAACGTTTTTTTGTTGTCCATGGCTCATCCATACGTCTCTGCTTGAGCCGGTCCGACGCAGTCGGAATCATCCACAAGTGTACAGGTTTGTTCTAACTCCTGGTCTTCGCCCTCGTCCTCACCTTTTTGCGACTCTTGATAAACCTCTAACGGTGTGGCTGCATTGAATGTTTGGTGTGGGCGTTCGGTATTGTAAAAATGAAAATACTGGCGCAACGATTTTCTCAGCTCTTGCGTCGATCTGTAATCGTTAAGGTAAATTTCCTCGTATTTAACCGATCGCCACAAACGTTCTATGAAAATGTTGTCCATGCATCTTCCTTTACCATCCATACTTATTTTAATCTCATGTTCCTTCAGCACTCCCGTAAAACCCTTGCTAGTAAACTGGGCACCCTGGTCGGTGTTAAAGATCTCTGGCTTGGGATACAACCTCAGCGCCCTCTCTAAAGCGCTAACGCAAAAACTGTCATCCATGCTCACTGAGACCTCCCAGGACAAGACTTTTCGGCTATACCAGTCCATGATCGCTACAAGGTAGACAAAGCCACCGTCCATGCGGATATAGGTGATATCTGTACACCAAACCTGGTTGGCCCGATTGATATCCAATCCATTAAGCAGATATGGATAGACTTTGTGTCCAGGGCTGGGTTTGCTTGTGTTTGGACTTGGAGCTACTGATCTGATACCCATTTTGCGCATCAACCGCTGTACTCGCTTTCGATTGACCATGTACCCAATGCGCCGCAAATAATCTCGCATTTTACGAGAGCCATAAAACGGATGTCGCGTGTATTCTTCATCTATCAGGCTCATAATATTCAGGTTTTCTTCTGACTCCTCTGCCCAGTCGGTGTTGCGGTAGTAGCTGGCTCGCGACAGGTTCAGTAACTCGCACTGACGAAGGACACTTAACTCATTATGGTTTGGATCAATCATGGCTATTTTCTCCACGTTACTCAATCGAGATGCCCAGTCTTTTTTTTGAGCCAATCCACCTCAACTTTCAGTCGCCCTATCTGACTGTAAAGTTTATCCTTTTCCTCTTCGGCATTCTCGGCTTGTTGCTTGCGACCCTTACTGAAGATGTCGATCGACCCCTCAAGCAGTTGCTTCTTCCATGTGTTAATCTGCCCTGGTTGTACTCCGTGTTCCGAGGCTATCTGGTTAAGGGTTCTGTGCCCTTTCAGCGCCTCTATAGCTACTTTGGCCTTGAACTTAGATGTGTACGTCTTGCGCATTATCTCTTCCCCGTTATGCAGTGATTTCTATTTTAACCTACTGCCTCATTCTTGGGGTCCACTATATAGGTCAACCTAAAGAAATTGCTTTTGGATCCTTATTCTTGATATCCGACGACGCCTCATTCGTAACGGGTACCGAGCCTGTCATTGACGGGGGTTGGACAGCACATTAGTTTCCGTAAAGTACTTTAGAACAGTCCAAAAAAATCATGACTCTATTGGTTTAGTTACCTATCATTGGTCTAGTTACCGATATTGTACTGTATGCGGAGCCTATAGGTGTTAGGCTTCTCGTACATCNCTGGTTTTATCACACCCGTGAATATTGAATCAGTNTATATAGAGCCNATNNATATAAAACCAATACTTATAGAATACATGGAGGTTAGATATGTTTTTTAAAGGCGCCATTTCGGCAGACTCACACATTGCTGAACCACCCAATTGTTATATAGACTACATTGAACCTAAATATCGCGATATTGCGCCTCGTGTAGAGACCCGAGATAACGGTCAAGACATATATGTCATCAAGGATATGAAGAAGACTATCCCCATGGGCTTCCTCGCCGGCGCAGGTATGAAGAGCTAAGTTTGCAGCCACCACCAAATTTGAAGGTATTCGCAAAGGCAGTTGGGACCCCATCGCCCGCTGTGAGGATATGAATGTGGACGGTATCGCGGCTGAAATTATTTATGCTTCAGTGGGTATGGTGCTTTGCTCTCACTCGGATGCAGATTATAAAGATGCCTGTATGACAGCTTATAATCGCTGGTTGCAAGAATTTTGCGGTGGTGCCTCTAATCGCTTATTTGGACTTGCTCAAACCGCTATCCTTTCCGTTGATAGCGCAATTGAAGATTTCAAAAAAGCTAAAGCAATGGGCATGGTAGGTATGATGATGCCGGGTAATCCTGTAAATGGCGAATATGATCAGCCTGAATTTGACGCCTTATGGGAGTGTGCAGTGGATCTTGATTTGCCTATCTGTTTTCATATATTAACCGCGAAAACAGACAAAGCCGCTGATGCTTTTAAAGACCAACGGGGTCATCCACTGAATGGATTTATGAAAATAATTCGCGCGGTTCAAGACGTTGTAGGTGTCATGACGCTAGGAGGAGTATTCGAGCGACACCCCAAACTTAAGATGGTCTGCGCAGAAGGTGATGCGGGCTGGATGCCACATTTTATGTACCGCATGGATCACGCCGTTACCTTTAATGCAGAGAGTGGCATTTTAAAAGGCCTCACCAAAATGCGCAACCGACCATGGCCATCGTCACCAATGTCGATGTCGATCACATGGCAACCTATGATGGTGATGTGCGCA
>JAESQG010000010.1 GCA_016765265.1 Pseudomonadales bacterium
TTTAATCCGCGAGGCTGGTTATTACAGTCGCAGAATGCCTTGGGCCATACCGCGCAAATACTGACACATAATACTGAAGGCTTGCCACTAACCTTACAGGATCCCAATGGTACCCAAGTTTCCCTGACCTATACGCCGCGCAATTGGTTGGATACCAGAACTGAGCACAGTAGCAATGGGAATCTAGTGGTAGATTATGATTACGATGATGTGGGCCAGGTTACAAGGGTAACCCTACCTAATGGTGTCGAGGTGAATTATATTTATGATGTCGCACATCGATTGATAGAAATATACAACACCGATGAAGGTGGTTTTAAATTTGAACGTATTGAGTACGTGTTAGATGATTTAGGTAATATTGAAACCGAGTCCATTTTTTCCTCTAGCAATACGCTAGTGTATCAGCAGCAAAAAGTCTTTGACGACCTTGGTCGCTTGTTAACAGTAATCGGTGCTGAAGGGCAAGATTTACTAGCCAATAGCTACGGCCCTAACGGAAATCTTGAGAATATTACCGATCCCAATGCTGTCGATATTGTCCATAGTTTTGATGGTCTCAACCGATTGAAACAAACTGAAGACCGCAATGGCAACGCGATCCTATACGAATACGACGCACAAGATCATTTGATCAGCGTAACCGATCAGCGGTTGCTGACAACCGGTTATGTTTATGATGGGTTAGGTCGAAAAATTCAGCAAACCAGCCCCGATACTGGCGTCACGACTTATTACTATGACTTAGCCGATAATCTGACACAAGCTATCGATGCGCGGTTGGTAGAAGTCAATTATATCTACGATGCCCTTAATCGTCTTTTATCCACCGTATACCCTGCCACCAGCAGTGAGAATCTTTCTTATCGGTACGATGAATTGACAATTCAAGGAGAGCCCAATGAGAGCCTGGGCCGTCTTACGGGCATTGATCAGGATAATGGAAATTCGTTAGAGTACCTATACGATGATCGTGGTAATACGATCAAAACGTTTGAAAACATAAACGGTCATTCTTTTGTCACTGGTTATGCCTATGACGAAGCGAGTTTGTTGGAACAGGTACGTTATCCGAGCGGAAGGTTAGTGAATTACGCTTATGATAACTTGGGAAAGGTGGATTCGGTAACCACTCAAGCCTCTTCGGGGGCGGCTTCTGAAATACTTGCCAGCGCAATTGATCATAATGCATTTGGTCCCATTAGCCAGTTAACCTTCGGCAACTGTGTGCAAATGGATCGCAGTTATGATCTGCATTATCGTCCTGATGTCGTTACCGCTAAAGATGGTGGCACTGATCTAATGGCTTACGATTACTCATTCTCAGCGCGTAACTACATCGATTCCATTACAGATTTAGTCAATGTAAGCGAAGGCCAATCATTTCTCTATGATGCTATTGGTCGGCTTGAGCATGCGGAAGGAGGATATGGCGTATTAGATTATGGCTATGATCCGGCAGGAAATAGAGAATCAAGAACGTTAACCACCACCAGCGAAGATTTTTCAGAAGCGTATTCCTATCCGGTAGACAGCCACAGATTAGAACAATTAACGCGTACTGGTTTTGATGCAGAGGTGCTGGATTACGCCTATACCGATTCAGGTAATACTGAAAATGATACTGAGTTTGACTATGTCTACGACGATACGAATCGTTTAGTGGCTGTATCGAAGGCCGGGGTTCTCATAGCTCAATACGATTTCAATGCACTGGGTCAACGCATTAGCAAAACAACAGGTGCCACCACGACCTATTTTCACTACGACCTAGGTGGACGAATGATCGCGGAAAGTAATGGGGATGGAAGCGGTAAACGCGATTTCGTTTACTTAGGAGACATGCCTTTGGCGATGATAGAGCCATCAGGGTGTTTTATCGCAGCGGCCGCTAATGGCACTTATCAGGCGGCTTACTTGCCGATATTGAGAAACTTTAGAGATAACTATTTACTGCCCTCAGGGCCGGGCACCTGGTTTGTACAACAATACTACCGCTATTCGCCCGCCTTTGCTCAATGGTTGTCCCAAGATGAAATGGCGCAATCGGTAGTGCGTACGGCCTTATTGCCTGCCTACGCAGTAGCGTGGTTGGCACAAGAATCCATAGAAACCCAATTACTATTTTGCTTAGGATTTCTAGTGTCAGCTTTATTGTGGAAATTCAAGGTCAGTACCGTTGTTATTCGCTGGAAAAGAAAAGCCAGTGCAGTGCTAGCAACAGTATTAGTATTCTGCAATTCAAACCTTTGGGCATCACCTGTCGATACTGCTGTTCAAACCAGCGGTGCTAAAACCTCAAATTGGGTTGATAGTATGTTCCAACTAGGCCTTGCAGACTGGGCACCTCTACTCTTTATTGTCTGCATATTAATCCACATCACTTTGTATCATAGGCATTACACCTGGGCTAAATTGAAGAAAGGGATGGCCAGTTTTACCCTCATCTGTTTTGGCTTATCGACAACCATAGGCGCAGCTCAGGCGGAAACGTATTATTTTCACACTGATCATTTAAACACTCCAAAGGTACTCACCGATGCCACTAAGCAAGTGGTTTGGCAGGGGAATGCGAAACCGTTTGGAGAGACTGAAGCGATAGTGAATGCGGTAGATAATCCATTGCGGTTTCCGGGGCAATATTTTGATGTGGAGACTGGTCTGCACTATAATTATATGCGCGATTATGATCCGAGATTGGGGCGGTATGTCCAGAGTGATCCCATTGGATTGATGGGTGGGGTTAGCACTTATGGGTACGCGGGGCAACATCCTGTTAATGCTTATGATCCTACTGGGGAGAACATATTAATCCCTATGCCCCTAATGTTCGCAGGTGTCATAGCATATCTTGGGTTTTTAGTTGCGATGCTCGAAGCTCAGCGTGCTGGCGAGATACTAGTTGATGTGGATTTCGTTTCTTTGTACGANAGCGTAGGAATTGGGCCATGGCCGGGTGCGACAACGAACCCTGATGCGAATGCAGCAGGTGAGGAGGCAGCGGACGAAATTAGAGATGAAGAAGGTCAGTGCCCGCCAGATCCGAATAATCCAGACAATTGTCCAAGTGATGCTGTGAGAAAATGTCGGCAGAAATGCGAAAATAGAGGTAGTCCTGGTTCAGGAGGTAATTATTCGGAATGGTTGGGCCGATGTGTGCTCAGTTGTACCTCATCTCTTGGTTGTTCGAATGTTGTTTTTTAGGTTGAAAATAATGAATAAGAAAGAGGCTGAGGATATGGTTTCTATCCTTATACGCTGTCAACATTGCTTAGATGAAGCTTTATTGGTTGCAGAAAAAATCAGTGTTGCTAAAGAAAAAGAGGCCATAAGGAAAGTAGTAGCTTTTGTTATTGGCGAGATTTTGACAGAAGCCATTATTCCAATAGTTGCCCAGCATCCAGATTTGAATCCATATAACTAATGCTCTATGAAAGCAGCTTATTTAGCATGGACTTATAGTTGTTCANAAATCTTTTGGTCACTGAGTAGTGCTCACACTCTTCGTAGCTGACACAAAAAGGGGTCAAGTATCATATTGACTGTTTAAGCGTATATTGTTGTACTAGAAGAAAAATAGGGGTCAAGTTCCATATCGACTGTTTTAAGCTGTATTGCTGTACTACCCCCTAGACCTCCTGAAAGACTTGCCANCGCAATAGACCATAATGCATTTGGTCCCAGCCAGCTAACCTTCGGCAACGGTGTGCAAATGGATCGCAGCTATGATCTGCATTATCGACCTGATGTGGTGACCGCTAAAAATGCTGGCACTGATCTAATGGCCTACGACTACAGCTTTTCAGCGCGTAACTATATCGATTCCATTACAGATTTGGTCAATGTAAGCGAAGGCCGGGGAGCCCATAGCTCAATACNGTTTCAACGCTCTGGGCCAGCGTGTTAGCAAAACAACGGGTTCTACCACGACGTATTTCCACTACGACCTAGGTGGACGGATGATCGCGGAAAGTAATGGGAATGGAACGGGNAGACGCGATTTTGTCTACTTAGGCGACATGCCATTAGCCATGATTGACGTGGAAAGTAGCGTTGTACCAGCGGGGTGCTTTATCGCTGCTGCCGCAAATGGCACTTATCAGGCGGCTTACTTGCCGATCTTGAGAAACTTAAGAGATAACTATTTATTGCCTTCAGCGTTGGGGACCTGGTTTGTACAACAATACTACCGCTATTCACCGGCCTTTGCCCAATGGTTGTCCCAAGATGANATGGCNCAATCGGTNGTGCGTACAGCCTTGCTTNCTGTCTACGCAGTAGCGTGGTTAGCTCAGGAACCCATAGAAACCCAACTACTCTTTTGCTTGGGGNTTCTCGCGTTAGCGCTATTGTGGAAAGTTAGAGTTAGAACCGCTGTTATTCGTTGGAAAGGGAAAGCCAGTGCAGTGCTAGCCACAGTATTAGTGTTCTGTAATTCAAACCTTTGGGCATCACCTGTCGAGATTGCCGTTCAAACCAGCGGTGCTAAAACCTCAAATTGGGTTGATAGTATGTTCCAACTAGGCCTTGCAGACTGGGCACC
>JAESQG010000398.1 GCA_016765265.1 Pseudomonadales bacterium
TTCCCGCCGTATCGAATGAAGAGGCCAAAAAATTGTTTCCCAAAGGTTGGAAAACAGTGAAGCCCTATCTACGCACTGTTCCTCAACCAGAATAAAGTCGTTAACCCAAGTAAAGCTGTTAAACTTATCCGGCTCACTATAGCTACAACCTAGTGTGCCGGACATCAATGTATTAGCTTCAATTTATGTAACAACATTCTGCATTGCTTGAATAAAAATCGATAGGTAAATCATTTAAACACCTTCGAATTATTAGCTTTAGATACCATATTTCTGCCCCCCAATTACAGTTATAAATTTAATCTTGCGATTAACCTTGTTTTTGAGTGTGCAAATGCTTGTGATTCCGCGATTCTGATCTTAGTATCTAGTGACGCAATAATAATTGACTTCCAGGGAGGTGTTATATGCAACAATTTGATATTCAAATCAAAAACGGAATGATAGTTGACGGTGAACGCACGCCAAAATACGGAGGTGACATCTGGATAAAAGACGGACGAATTGTACAAATGGGCGGTGACGCGCCAGGTGAAGCAAAAAGAGTCATCGAGGCTAAAGGCCGTATTGTTGCCCCCGGTTTTGTAGACTTGCACACCCATTACGATGCTCAGATCCGCTGGGATCCCTGGTGCACCATATCAGGATGGCACGGCGTCACCTCAGTGGTCTTAGGTAATTGTGGCTTTGGTTTTGCCCCAGTTAAACCCGAATTCCGCGAACGCTCCATGCTCACTATGACGCGCACCGAAGCAATCCCCTTTGAGTCGATGAAGGCCGGCATGGATTGGGATTGGGAAACTATCCCAGAGTATTTAGACAGTCTTGATCGTTCAGATAAAGGCGTTAACGTTATTCAATATATGCCGGTAGCTTCCCTGATGACCTACGTCATGGGTTTAGAAGCTGCGAAGACGCGATCTGCAACTGAGGCCGAACGCCAAGAAATGAAACGTTTGTTGCACGAGGGCATGGATGCTGGCCTATGCGGTTTTTCATTGCAAAGATTAGGCAAAGACTCTGTGCAAGCCGATTTCGATGGCACACCAATGGTCACCGACACCATGGTAGATGATGATATCCTCGCACTAGCTGAAGTACTGAAAGAGCGCGGTGAAGGAGTCATACAAATCACTCAGGCCGGAGGCGAAGGTGTCCACAAGGATCGAGCCTTCATTGAGAAATTGGCCGAAACTGCCGGCAACCCGTGTTACATAATGTGGTGGCACCGGCACGTGTCAATGCGGATGTACATCGCAAACCCCTTCGTTGGATCGATGCTTGTCGCGAAAGAGACCTGCCTATCTATGCGCAATGTGGCACTGGCCGATCAGGTTTTGCTTTTACGCTAGAGCATTGGAATCTTTATGATGCCTCACCCGCTTGGCGAGCAGTCACCACTGGCAGTCATGATGAGAAGATGGAAAAACTCCAAGATCCTGTACTGCGACGTGCTCTGATTGATGAGGCTGAAGAAGCCGATCGCCGATTGAGGGCAATCCAAGCAGGCGTTGGCGGTAATCCTGCTAAATTAATCGTTTATGGCGTCGGGAATAATCCAGCACTTGAAAAGTATCTGGGTAAATCTGTAGGAGCCATAGCGGAAGAGCAGAACAAACACCATATAGAGGCTATGTTAGATCTCTCTGTCGAAGGCAATCTTGAAGTAGAGTTTCTCGGTCCTGACAAAGGCTCAAATGCTGAGTTCATGGCCGAAATGATGAATGATTACTCCTATACCATCCCAGGAGTATCTGATGGTGGTGCTCATACCAAGTTTTTTTGTGGTGGTTCCTATACCACTGATTTTCTAACCTGGTTAGTACGGGATGAACAAGTCATAAGCTTAGAAGAAGCCCATTATCGTCTTTCTAATCTGCCAGCAAAAGCTGCGGGGTTAAAAGATCGTGGTGTGTTACGTGTAGGGGGAGCTGCTGACATCGTGGTATATGATATGGATAGCCTCTCTATCGACCCACCTTGGATTGGCAATATTGAGCACGATTTTCCAGCCAATGAATGGCGCCGAGTGCAGCGCGCAATTGGTTATGATGTCATTATGGTGAATGGAGTAGTGACATTCGAAAGCGGAAAATGTACTGGCGCGACACCCGGCAAGTTATTACGCCACGGTAGCGCTAACGCGTAAAAGAGGTGGAAATCCAAACAAACCCCGTTATGCAGCAATCACTGCTAGCGGGGTTTGTCATTATATACGTCTGTTCAAACCTGCCTAATCCTACGCCCAGCCTTGCTTGAGTGGCACCATGTGAAAAGTTTTAAAATCTCGGGCGGCAAATTTCCACACCCCATCTACTTTTCTATAACGATCACTATACCAACCCGCCGCCGTCACCGATTCACCTTTAATAACCATGCGTATCTCGACCGAACAACGCCCACTAGCTTCGTCACCGCTGTATTCATCAATCACATGGTTTTGAATAAAAGGAATCGGCGGGTTCTTAACAAGCGCGCCATAAAATTTATCCAGCGCAGCCCGACCTTCTGTAATACGATCGCCCATTTTAAAAGAGCCCTCGTCGCAAAATAATGCTGAAATTGAAGCGCCGTCTACAGCTGCCACTGAATGACAATAGTGTGCAGTCAATTCACGAATGGCATCTCTATCTTCCAATGCGGTGATTCTCTCTTCAAGACTTGCCATGATACTCTCCTCATAATGTCTTAATTTTATTTATAATCGAACCACACTACCGGGTCGTGCTCCCGTATCAACGCCATTTTTTTGAATAACTACACCCGACACTAAAGTCGCCATGTAACCATCTGCTCTTTGCATCAGGCGTGTTCCATTCGCAGGTAAATCATGGACTACCTCTGGCGCAAGAATCTGCAGTCTGTCTAAATCGATCAGATTAATATCAGCTCGCTGTCCCGGTTTTAACTCTCCCCTATCGGTAATACCATGTGTCCTGGCTGTTTCCCTTGTTTGTTTCTGAACAACCCATTCGAGAGGTAAACGATCGTATTTACGATCTCTCGCCCAATGTGTCAGCATAAAAGTGGGTACTCCTGCATCGACGATAAATCCGCAATGCGCGCCGCCGTCGCTACCCCCCAATATAGAAAGAGGGTGCAATAATAGTTCTCTGATCCGATCTAAATTACCTTCCATATATCCTGTTGCTGCATACAGCAGGAAGGCTTTCCCATCGCTCTCTAACATTAAATCATAAGCGACTTCTGCAGGTGAACGATCTGTACGTTTGGCAATTTCTAGAACCGTATTGTTTGGATCAGGCTCATAATTAGGTGTTTCACCCAGGACGTAGGTAAATTTCCAAGGATTGGAAAACATTCGTGACCAGTTTGTGAGGGCTGGATCTTTATCCGCTAATATCCGTGCCTTAACTGCCGGATCACGCAGCTTTGCTAAACGCTCTGAATGAGATAATGGCAAAAGCTCGATAAAACTGGGGAATCGTTTAAAAGGGTTTTCACTTTCAAAGCTGAATAACATGCCCACCGGTCGGCTAGAAATTTGCGGGTATAACTGCGCCCCCTCTTTATTAGCTTCTTCCGCCATGCCAAATGATTTACGAGAGATGGCACTCAAGTATGTTAATGGTCGGCCAGATTGAATCGACAGTTGTTTCATTAGCTCCATTTCTTCAGCGAATGTAGTTCTATCGATTTTCGGCATACCCCCTGGAATTACTTCAATAATCCCTTTACCAGATTCGCCTATGGCTTTGACAATGGCCATCAACTCGGCTTGCTTTGCGAAAGTACCGGGGATCGGATCACCGCCAGGGGTTAAATGAATACCCGTCCTCGAAGTGGAGAACCCCATTGCACCGGCATCCATAGCTTCTCGCATAATAACTGCCATTTGTTTCATTTCTTCGGCAGTGGGGTCTACATCCTGCGCTCCTCTTTCACCCATAACATAGGTCCGTAGGGCACAATGTCCGACATAAGCGCCCACATTGACGGCTCGTGGAATTCTATCCAACGCATCTAGATAACCGGGGAAACTCTCCCATTGCCAGTCAATTCCAGCTTTTAGCGTAGCCGCAGGAATGTCCTCCACGGACTCCATCAGATCAATCATCCAATCACGGTTTGAAGGCATCACTGGTGCAAAA
>JAESQG010000399.1 GCA_016765265.1 Pseudomonadales bacterium
TCTAGTATATCTCCGAGAGTCGGGTTAACACACTTAAAATTATAGTTAGATTTAAATTATAGTTAGATTATTCATATGTCTTATAATTAAGGGTGTATCGGGTGGATTCTAACCGGATGAGTTGCTAGGATTGTATGAATGACAAAAGCTAAACCAGAACCGATTTATGGCGTTGATGATGCCTCCTACCAAGCAGCAGGCCAAGAGACAGGCATTAGAGTACTAGTAGATGATTTTTATCACGTAATGAGTACTTTGCCCGAAGCAAGAAAAATTCGTGAGATGCATCCCGAGGATCTTGAAGAAGCGAGAGATAAACTGGCACGTTTTTTATGCGGATGGTTAGGCGGGCCAAAACTCTTTCAGGGAAAATACGGCCCTATCAGAATTCCAAAAGCCCACCGTCATCTAGAAATTGGGCTTGCTGAAAGAGATGCTTGGTTACTGTGTATGGAAGAAGCATTAAAGCAACAACCTTATGCGGATTCCTTTAAGAAATATCTTTTAGAGCAATTATACGTGCCCGCGGAGGGAAGCCGAAACAAGGAAGAGTGAATAGATTCGGCTTGCAGCTCCAATACAACTTAAAGTGATTTGTTAAGCTTATGAGATGTTATAATTAATATCTTATATTTCAGCACTCTACCGCATAGTCCTACAGCTAAATCAACATTAAATGTCTGGTCAGATTCGACTTTTAATGTTGATTTCTAACTTGCCCTCCCGCGGTCTAGTCGGCAACAAAATTACGCCATGCGCCCATATAATCGATAAAGGATGGACCCAAGCCTTCCTTTGCCAAATACTCACGGCTGACAGGCAAGCTTGTGGGTTCAAAATTAGGGTTCTCCAAAAGCTGATTAGGAAAGTCATGATGTATAATCGCGGCACGGCCTAACATAACCCAATCAACACCTTCGCCTAGCGTTTTAAGTGCATGAGCCCCCGTCCTGATTTTACCCGCCACGCCAAGTCGAACGTTGCCTCTGTCTAGCTCAGTGAAATAAGAAATCAAACTACGTCCTTTATACGCATCTTCAATGGGTTCTTTATAAACATCCCATAAAGACATATCTAGAAAATCAATATTCCCCTCAGACATTAACTGTTGCGAATAATGGATTATCTCACTAAGTTGCATGCCGAATCGCTCAGGTGAAAGACGCAACCCAATCATGAAATCGTTTTCACATAGTTTTCTAATCCCTGTGATAATGTCGTTAATGGGTTTGCTCCGGTTTTCTAGAGTGCCTCCATAGCGATCTTGTCTAAGATTAACTTCGGCGCTAAGGAACTGCCCGAGTATGTACCCATGAGCACCGTGTATCTCTATTCCGTGAAATCCCGCTTTCTCGGCGCGGAGAGCGGCTTCAATAAAACTGCTAATCAACGCTTCAACTTCATCTTCCGACATGGCACGGGCATCGAATTCTTCATTATCAGAGGGGCAGACAGCGGTTTCACCAATTAGCTCATTGGGAGAGCGCATACCGGCATGGTGAAGTTGGGCTATTGCAATGCTGCCCTCACTCTTAATAGTGGTCGCCAGTTTCGATAATCCCGCTAGGTGTTTGTCATCAAAAATCCCCAGTTGTCCGGGAAAGCCTTGCCCATTGGCTTGTACGTGGGCCGCACATGTCATTGTTAAGCCGAAGCCCCCTACTGCGCGCATCGTTAAACAACGATACTCATCATCTGACATAGTGCCGTCATCTCGACTTTGCGTGTTGGTAAGAGGGGCTAGCATAAATCTGTTTTTCATATCGGGGCCACGGGAGAACGTGAGCTTTTCAAATAGGGGGTTCATAACATCTCGTTTCATTATTGGAAATCAAAATAATCGTGTTTGGTAGAGCGGCTCAATAATAACCTTATTCGACATAGATAGTTTATTTAATTGTTAAGCGATGCTGACCAAGACGGTATAGTTAAACTCATCTTTAGGATTTAGGTAAAGTACCTGACATAAGATATTGAGTACCTGAAATAATAGTGTGAAAACTATCTTAAACGTTATACTGGTATCAGGTTGAATTGCAATCGCGACTTGCATCATTAATTAGGGTTCGGTGGAATAAAGCTTAACTATGGTCGGTGTTTTAATCGGTAGCATAATCGGACTAGTTTTGGGGTTGACCGGGGCAGGTGGGTCAGTTTTCGCTGTTCCATTATTAATGCTAATGCTGTCGTTGCCTGTGGCCGATGCTATGGGAGTTGCCTTAGGAGCGGTATCAATTACAGCGCTTTACGGTGTCATTATTCGCTGGAGGAAACGACAGTTTTTATTCTTACCGGCACTCTTACTTTGCAGTACCTGAATTATCGCCGCACCTTTTGGCAAGTGGGTTGCTGGTTATGTGGATAGCCTTGTCATAGTGTTAGGGTTTGCCGTGTTGGCAATGTTTATTGCCATAAAGATGTGGCGCCAAGCTTCCTTGTCGCCAATTGATGTTAGCTTCGTAAGAGCTGCTGCGTCACCGCAAGTAGCTGCACCCGAAATGCTGTGCCGATATTCATCTACGGGTAAGTTTGAATTAAAGCCTGCCTGCATTTTTGGCTTAATGAGTGGGGGAGTGGTGGTTGGGCTGTTATCGGGCATCTTTGGTGTAGGTGGTGGTTTTCTTATCGTGCCGTCGCTACTGTGGCTGAGTCAATTACCGATGCCAATAGCGGTAGGGACCTCATTGTTAATCATCGCGCCTGTCAGTTTCTCAGGGTTTATATCCTATGTATTTATATCGCCAACCTTCGATACGATGTTATTAGTCAAGATAACACTGGGCGGCATTATTGGCATGATACTAGGGACTTTTTTAAGCCGTTATATCGCGGGACAACGACTGCAACAGTTTTTTGCTGTCAGCATTGTAGCGATTACATCAGTGGTTGTTATCAAGCAGGTATTAATAATGAATTAACCAAAAAAAGCCCATAGACATGGGCTTTTTTTATCCTTCTATGTTACTGACTCTAGCAATCGTTACTCGCGATACTTATCGTTAGATACCATACATTGTAATAACGACCGCACCGCCAATTCCGATATTATGCTGTAAGCCCAGTTTCGCCCCTTCTACTTGACGTTTATCAGCAGAACCACGTAGTTGATTAACTAACTCGTAGCACTGAGCTAAACCCGTTGCTCCTAAGGGATGTCCCTTCGATAACAACCCGCCAGAAGGATTGACTACAAACTTTCCGCCATAGGTATTGTCACCATCCGCAATGAATTTCTCCGCAGTGCCTTCAGGAGTCAAACCCAATGATTCATAGGTCAATAACTCATTTGATGTAAAGCAGTCATGCAGTTCAATCACGTCCATATCTTCAGCGCCGAAACCGGTGGTTTCAAAAACTTTGTTGGCCGCTCTTTGTGACATGCCGTAGCCCACAACACCATACATGCTGCCAGCAAAACTATCAGGGCTGTCTGTTTCCATATGTTGGGCTAGTATTTTAACACTGTCCGCTAGACCGTGTTTTTTCGCATATTCTTCAGAGCACAAGACTGCGGAGGCCGCACCGCAAGTGGGAGGGCAACACTGTAATCGGGTTAGTGGGCCAAACTGTTTTGGTGACGCTAATATTTCCTCAACGGTTAAAGCCTCTTTAAATAGCGCTTTGGGGTTGTGCTTTGCATGTTGTCTTGCTTTGACTTGAATCTGGGCAAAGACCTCATCTTTTGTGCCGTACTTCTCCTGATACTCAGCGCCGGCACCTCCAAACATTTGTGCAGCACCCGGTATTTTCGGATCGTAGCCCTGGGCTTTCACCATGGCCATACCATGTAGAGAACCCGGATTCATTCGATCATTAAAATAAACACCCAAAGCACCTTTTTCCATTTTTTCAAAACCAACCACAAGTGCTACGTCCACGGCACCTGACTGAATCGCTTGTCTCGCGCCATAAATCGCCGAAGATCCTGTTGAACAATTGGAGTTATAGTTGAAAATCGGAATACCCGTTTGACCTACCTCATAAGCTGCACGCATGCCACAGCAAGAATCGCCATACACATATCCTGCGTGCACTTGTTGCATGTCCTCGTAGGCTAGACCTGAGTCCGCCAACGCAGCTTTCATTGCCTCTGCAGCTGCCAAATGATAATCGGGCGCTTTTGGATCACCAGGCTTGGTGAAATTAATCATTCCTACACCTGCTACATGTACATTACTCATATCATATCCTTATCGTTTTATTTTGAGACTACATTATGGGATTATTGCTCTTGGGGTTATTGCTCTTGGGATTAACTTTTGTTCAGTTGGTCTCATTCAACATCTTTCCTCCCATATTGAGGAGAAAAACATCACAATCTACGTTTAGATTTACTGCCGAGTGAAGCGGTATTATAAGCAACTCTATTAAGCATCTGCTACTAAACAAATGAACTATAACGAACAAAAAAATACCCGAGCCAAGATTTGATAATATTATTAATTAACTTTCATGGTTCGATGATCACCAGGAAAAAGGAAGCTTTAGCGCAGCAGGGCGGTGTTATTCGATGGAATACCGTATAAGTGTGGTATATTGCATTTCTCTATACTATAGTACAGCTAGTTGTTTTGGTTGGTAAATGTTCTTGAGAAAACCTAAAAATTGAAAAACGAAACGAAGTACACGGGAGTTTAACGATGAATAAAAAAGTCGACATAAATCGGACAGACGCTACAGAAGTTAGTCTTAATAGCTATGCTGAAACGCCCTCTGATCATGACCTAGTACCGAGAAAAGCGGATTTCGATTTTGGTGAAGATATTAATATTCCCCGTTATTGGCAAGGAGAAGCGTTTGCCAGCCGCATGCTTGATGCCTTGCAGCTAGGCTTTCCAGATGGAGAGCGTATGTTCATACAGTCGGTTCGTAATTACGTGGACGACATTACAGATCCCGTTCTAAAGGAGCAAGTTAAGCAATTTATTTATCAAGAAGCCCAACACGGTATCGGACATACTGATTTTACCGAATCCTTGGTAAAACAGGGATTACAAGTAAACGGCGTAGTTAAACTTATCAAAAGTGCCACGCTGGCGTTTAAGAAAACCCCACGCAAGTATCAGCTTGCAGCCACTGTCGCCGCAGAGCATATGACTGCATCCTTGGGTGAGTTTTTGTTAAGTGAAGACGATAATATTTTAAAGAATGCCCATCCGGCCATGAAA
>JAESQG010000400.1 GCA_016765265.1 Pseudomonadales bacterium
CGCGGCAAGGGAACTGGAGGAGCCGGGGTTGTGCAACAACAGCGCGTTCAGCTCGGCCATCTCTGTGTCCGTGTCCCGCACCGCCGGCTTCACAGGTGTTGCGGGTGATCAGCAAGCTGCGCTTATTGGCCAAGCCTGTTTTTCTCCGGGGATGGCAAAAAGCACTTATGGCACCGGTTGTTTTTTAATGTTGAATACCGGAGAGCAGGCGGTTAAAAGTAACAACCGATTGTTAACCACTATCGCTTATCGACTCAATGGAAAAGTGACCTATGCTAGCGAAGGAAGTATTTTTATTGCGGGAGCGGCGATTCAATGGCTGCGAGATGGTTTAGGGTTAGTGAAGGATGCGGCTGAGACTGAAGCCATTGCGGAGAGGGTGGGGGATGACCCCGGTGTTTATCTAGTGCCGGCTTTTACCGGACTGGGCGCACCCTACTGGGATCCTGATGCACGGGGAGCCATTCTTGGCATCACCCGGGATACCGGTGCAGAAGAGGTGGTGACTGCTGGACTGCAATCTGTTTGTTATCAAACTGCCGACTTAGTTGAGGCTATGTTGAATGACGGATTGCTAAGTGGTGATCAATCCAAATTACCGCACTCTACTGTACTGCGGGTAGATGGCGGAATGGTTGTTAATAATTGGCTAGTCCAATTTCTTTGTAACATTATGAATGCTGCAGTAGATCGACCATTGGTGACTGAAACTACGGCCCTGGGCGTGTCATTTTTAGCTGGGTTAAGAGTCGGTGTTTATGATTCCTTGGATGACATCGCTAAACTCTGGCAGTGTGAACGGCGTTTCGAACCAGCGATGGATGAGGGGAAACGCGAGAGATTATTGAGTGACTGGAAAAAGGCGGTGAGTCGGACGCTCAGTTAAAGCTGTATTAGTTAAAACAATTGAATTAGTCCTCTTTTGGTATTATTCACAAAGTCCATTTCTATATCAGGTGGTTTTGTTTAAACCACCTCAACCTACCTCAAATCAGATAGATAGCGGTTTTAAATCGGTTATGCCCGAGTTCGTCAGAGGCATATTTTAGCGGAGTGTGATCTAGTGGGGGTAGGGTGGGTAGTTCTCGTCACGGTAATGGCGTGAGTATTCGAGAGATACTTAACTTCTAGGTACTGCCAGTGGCGGAAAGGGCGCAAGGATTGAGTGAATTTAGGTAAAAGTAAACTTAGTCTAGTCTTAATTAGATGATCCCGAAGTTGCCAGGTTATTAAGTTGCTGGGTTAGAAGTTTCTAGGTTAAAGGACCCGGATTAGAGGTAGTAAGATGTCAGGCGATATAATTAAAGATAAACACTTTAAACAAATCTTATATGGCGTCGCGGTGGCAGTGACGCAGACCCTGTTTTGTGGGGCTTGTTTCTACGTTGGTTTATTTCGAACGGAATTTCTCGAATTTATTTATCTTTTCTCCGCATGCTGGGCGGGGCACCTTCTCTTTGTTGTTGCCGCGTACAGCGGATTTCATAAACGTTTAAAGTTCGAAAGTCTTATTCTACCGCATATGGTATGGAATGGTATTTGGTTTTTGGTTTCTGCTTATTATTTAGATCGTATGCGTATTAGCGTTATGATGATGTTTCTCCTGGTGATGTTGATTGGCTCCTTTCGCATAAAACTATCGGGGTTTATGTTGCTTGCCGGTATTGCCATTATTGGATATGGCGGAGTACTTTATCTATTAGGTCAAAACCATCCTGAAACTTTATTTATTGCCACCGAGTTTTTGCAAGAATTAATGCAATGGGGCGCATTCAGTCTAGTGATATTGTTTTTTGCTTGGATGGGAGCCGATATTAGTGGTCTGCGCCAGGCGTTGGCGGCAAAAAATAAAGCGTTAAATGAAGCGTTACGTCGAATAAGTGAATTGGCTACTCGAGATGAACTCACTGGATTATTCAACCGTCGTTATATTTCGGATGTTTTTAAAATACAAAAGGGAATGGCTGATCGGGGTGGGCACGATTTCGTTCTGTGTTATTTAGACCTAGATCATTTTAAACAGGTTAATGATACATATGGGCATAGCGTGGGTGATGAAGTATTAAAAGTCTACGCGGAACTGGCCCAGTCTCATGTTCGGAGTATTGATTACTGTGCCCGTTTTGGCGGTGAAGAGTTTGTTATTATTTTGGTGAAAACTGAAATAAACGGTGCGCACTCTGTGGTAGATAGAATTAGACATAGTATTGAAAACTATAACTTCCAGACGATTGCGCCAGGTTTGAAGGTCACTCTTTCTGTGGGTATGTCCCAGTACCAGTCTTTTGAGCGGGTGGAAGACGCCTTGGCTAGAGCTGATAGTGCACTATACCGCGCAAAAAATGCGGGTCGAAATCGTGTAGTAGTGGCGGATATGCCGCCACGTAACATGGAAGTGCTACATGGCGTTGCTGTAAAACCCGATAAGAAAGCATAACTATTTTAGAATTTAGAATTTAGAATTTAGGTTTTAGACAGCTGAGATTGAACCTTCAAGAGAGGGGTCCTCGTCCTCCTTTACTACTTTTACCGGTAGATATTTGTCGATTCTCAGCAATAATGCAGGCAAGAAAAATAGGTCTAAGAGTAAAGCTACTACAATAATGCTCGATAGCATCATGCCAACCGTATCGTTGGGCCGAAAGTGGGATAGCACTAAAAGAATGAGACCCGATGATAATGTAAGGGTGGTGACTACCAGGGCAGTGCCCGCCGTTCGATAAGTATAACGTATGGCATCTTCCGCAGAATCCCCCGCTTTCTTCCGACCTAAATATTTCGTTAAAAAATGTACGGTATCATCCACCACCATGCCTAAACTGATACTAAAAACCATCGCTGCGGATTGATCGATCTCGCCTACTGTTAGCGCCCAACAACCGTAGACAATGGCGGCCGGAAATAAATTGGGGATTATACTTAAACATCCATAACGGAATGATCCGATACCCAGGATCAATACGCCAGTAATAAGAATCAATGAAAAAACAGAACCACTGACCATACTCTTTATTAAATATAATCCAAGGTGGGAAAACATTAGCGATTGTGATCCGCCTACGGTCTTTAAGCTGGGCTCTTCCCGATCAAACCACTGGTCAATACGCTCTTCCAGCTGTATTAATTCGTTAGCTGAAATTTCTTTTAAGGAGACCATTAAACGGATAGCGGAACGATCTAAATTAACATCCTGAGTAAGATCCTGGCCCGCGCTGAGGGACATTTCGTAAAGCAGCATGTACTGTGACGCCAATTGCCGAGACTCAGGGATCTTGTGCCAATCTTGATCTTCACCGTGCATACTTCGATTGATGCTCTTAACGATATTGAGATAACTACTGACATTGGTTATTTCTGGTTGCTGTCTTAGCCATGAATCAAAGCGTTCTACTTTTGCCAGAAACTCAGGATCATTGGCGTGACCCTCCTGGCCAGAATCCAGGGAGTATAATATAAACTGAAAACTAGACATGTGTTCATTTGCAAATTTTAGTGCTTTGGCGAATTCCAGGGAGTCATCAAAATATTTATGAATAGAATCATTCAGTTCATTTTTTGGAATCCAAATTACGGTGGAGAAAATGAAAAGTAAAGTAAGCCAGAAGATGGGTTTGTGTCTTTTTATCGTGAACTCAGACAGTCTCACCATAATAGGCGTCAAGGCCAAAGGTTTGGATCGGGGTCTAGTGGGTAGCATTAGTAC
>JAESQG010000401.1 GCA_016765265.1 Pseudomonadales bacterium
CATCGGGCAAAGGAGCAATAGAAAACGGGAAACGATGCAAGCTACTTGTCACCACTTCCACCCGAAAATCATGTAACTCAGTGGTGATCGTATGGGTCGGTACAATCAGCGGTGCCTCATTTTTAAAGTCGGTAAATTTTCGACCTACCCGTCGTTCGGCAACGTAAATCGCCAGCCCTTTAATCTCGTCTTCGTCCAAAGTGTTGGACCAAGCCGGCATACCTTTTGTTGGAAATCCCTGCGCAATACTAATGTTTATATCCGCCACAGTACTGCCGTATTTCAAATCACCACCGACTAATGCCGGACCTAATGAGGCTGTTCCAGCAAGCTCATCTCCATGACAGGTACTACATTTATCCGCATACATTGAAACGTAGGGATCAGGTTCACGAATTTTTTTGGCCAGGGCAACAACACCGACCAATAACACAACGGCTAAGGTGATTAACAAACCTTTTTTCATTGACTCTATCCCTTTCATTTTGACCATCGGGTCTCTTTTCTAGCTCAGTGCAGTCACCTAAGTCAAGAGATAGTTTCCGGAAAGAATTGTGATCTGTCTTTTATAGCACTATTCATATAGCACTATTCAGGTTCCACACTTAAATCAACTTTATAAAAAACAGCATGGGGCTTGAAGAGTATTAATGCCGGTAGATCCGGATGTGATTTCGCTTTTTCACTAAAGGCCTTAAAGTGATCCATGCTCTTCCACTGCGCATAATTAACCACTCTTTCACCACAGATGCTTTTATGAACATGAGAGGAAATCAGTCTTTGGTATCATTCTGTACCAGTATACCCGGTCTGAAATAGCAAAACTATAAACCGGATCAATCACCCAATACTGTCATTTTATACAGTACTAATCTATACTGTATATTCTTCCATATGATAAGGTATGGGTTATGGCAACGACTATCGAACTGAACGAACAACAACAAAGAGCGGCGACTTTCGGTTGTATTATTGGAACAGATGCCACTATTGCAGATACCACTATTACAGAAGTCAGCAGCAAAAGAGGCGTGGACAGCGGTCCATTGTTGATTATCGCAGGCGCCGGAACAGGCAAAACCAACACCCTGGCCCACCGAGCGGCCCATTTAATCATCAATGGCGTCAGTTCTGAGCGCATTTTACTAATGACTTTTTCCCGCCGTGCTGCCAACGAACTAGCCCACCGCGCCCAACGGATAGTCAGCCAAACCTTCAAGACATCCCAAACTCCACAGCCCATAAACATTCCGTGGGTTGGCACCTTTCACTCCGTGGCCAATAGACTATTGCGTTTACATGGAAAGAGTATTGGTCTGGATACGGGATTCAGTATTTTGGATCGCGATGATGCCGCGGACCAAATAGATGTGCTACGCCATGAGCTAGGGTACACAACGCTGAAAAAGCGATTCCCAAAGAAAGCAACTTGCCTAAGCATATACTCCCGCTGCGTCAACGCCCAGGCGCCGTTAAAAGACATCATCGAAACACAATTCCCCTGGTGTGCCGATTGGCAAAATGAGTTAACCCAGTTATACAAACGCTATGTACAGATTAAAATTGAACAATCCTGCCTAGACTACGATGATCTGCTTTTATATTGGTATTATATGACTGAAGAGCCTCAGCTAGTGACCACCATTAACCAGCTCTTCGACCATGTACTCGTAGACGAGTACCAAGATACCAATATTTTGCAATCGCAAATACTACTACGGCTCTTTCCTCAGGGAAAAGGCCTAACGGTGGTAGGCGACGATGCTCAATCTATCTATAGTTTTCGATCAGCGGAAGTAGAAAACATTTTGCAATTCCCAGCACATTTTACGCCTCCCGCAACCGTCATAACGCTGGCACAAAACTATCGGTCCACCCAAGCTATATTAGATTTATCCAATACCCTGCTAGCAGAAAGCAAAGAAGGATATCAAAAAACACTTATTAGCCACCAGCACTATAAAGGAGCTGCAAAACCGAAATTGATTACGGTAGAAGATGACAAAGCCCAGGCTCAATATATTATCGAACAACTACTACAGGCCCGCGAATCGGGTACCGCCCTACGTCGACAAGCTGTCTTGTTTCGCTCTAGTCACCACAGCGATAAATTAGAGGTGGAGCTGATACGCCATGATATACCCTTCGTAAAATACGGCGGTTTGAAATTTCTGGAGGCTGCTCACGTTAAGGATATGTTGTGCATACTGCGGTGGGCGGACAACCCAAAACATCGATTGTCGGGCTTCCGAGTATTAAAACTAATGACAGGTGTGGGCCCACAGACTGCCCAAAAAGCCCTGGATTATCTTGAATTGCAGCAGTTCTCTTTTCTTGCATTACAGGGTTTTAAGCCACCCAATCAATGTAAAGAGCAGTGGCAAACATTACTTGAGTTACTGCACAGCGTCCATCACCATCAAACACCTTGGCAGGGTCAAGCCGACCAAATCAAACAATGGTATGAGAAAATACTTGAAGAAATTTACGATGATGCTTTCGTGCGGATTGGTGATTTGGAACAGCTGGTTGAAATATCCCAGCAATCGGTCAGCAGAGAACGGTTTTTAAGTGAATTGACACTGGACCCCCCCACTGCATCCAGCGACTTGTCTCAAGACCCGCATTTGGACGATGACTTTTTAATCCTCTCGACTATCCATAGTGCCAAAGGGCAGGAATGGACAAATGTATTTATTCTTAATGTTGCCGATGGCAACTTTCCCAACGAATTTGCTTGTGGGAGTGACAAGGCCATCGAAGAAGAGCGTCGATTACTGTACGTGGGTATAACCCGAGCTAAACAAAATTTACATCTGATACAGCCGTTCAAATACTGGGTGCCTGAGCAACAACGGTACGGTGACAGGCATGTTTACGGTGCCAAGAGTCGATTTTTAACAACCGCAGTTTGCGACACTCTCGAAAATACATTTTTCCCTTTGCGCTATGAGGAAGATTCGACACCACATAGTAATCTTAAGTTGACCGTGGACGTTCGAAAAAAACTTGAAGCATTTTGGGAATAAGTAGACAAAAAAAAGCCCCTTAAAAGGGGCTTTTTTTATTAGACTCTTACGCCTTCGCCTTCTTAGAGATGAACATCTCATCCCGTTTTGCTTTAGATTCGTCAAGCAACTCAACATATCGCTTGAACCCACCATTGTAGGTACCATCCTGACGCCGATTATCTTCGCCTTCAAAGTTATAGTAACCCGGCGTACATTCTTTATTACGATTTGTCTTGCCGCGATGATTAATCACTTCCTGCACCCACCAATCTTCAATTTCCGGCGTGATATCAATAGACGAGCAATTATTCTTACGAGCGTAATCGATACAAGATGCAATATGAGCACCCTGTACAGTCAAGACATCGGTAATGTTGAACTGGAAAGAGGCCTGATACCCAGCCATGATGAACAAGTTTGGATAACCATTTGAGTGTATCCCAAATAGAGTACGTATCCCGTCACTGTAATAATCATTAATCTCTTTGTCATTTTGACCAACGATTTGATTGTAGATTCCGGTTTTTTGTACTTCAAACCCAGTGGCATAGATAATCAAATCCACATCATAAACCTTACCATCAAAAACAGGTCCTTCCGCGGTGATCTCACTAACACCCTGCCCTCGGGTATCAACAAGATGCACATTCGGCTTGTTGAAAGCAGGTAAATAATCTTCGTGGAAGCAAGGCCGCTTACACATAAACATATACCAAGGCTTAAGAGATTCCGCCGTTTCATTATCCTCTACAATATCTTC
>JAESQG010000402.1 GCA_016765265.1 Pseudomonadales bacterium
ACACTGAAGTGGTTTGCACCGAAGAACAATCTACCGGTACAGTGACTTGCAATATCGCACCAGATGCAGAATTAGGCAATAAATTTGGAGCTGCGTTGAGTACAGCGAACACTAATTTTCCTGCCATTGAAATGGCGAGAGTGCTAACGGATATATGCCCCTCTCGTAGAGCTAATTCTGATTTACAGCGAGAATGTGACAGTTTAATTGGTCTCCTTAATAGTACCAACGCTACCGATCTTCAACTAGCGGCTGAAATTTTAGAAGAGATATCGCCTAGTTTTGCCAGCATTTCTTTTGATATCGCGATCGGAGGCGCCAACGCACAAGATCAAAATGTCCAAACGCGATTACGCAGTTTGAGAGACAAGGAGAATACCGAGAACCAAACAGTGATGGCGGCCAATTTAAAAGCACTTTTGGCTAAACAACATTTCGGTGCTGGCGTTTCTGCTACCCATGAGTTGCCGGAATACGCCGGTGGCGCGGCAGGCGATGATTCTGACGATACATTTGCAAAATTGGGTGGCTTCGTGAATGCAACAATATTAACTGCTGAAAAAGATCCTACCAGCTTCGAGCTAGGATCTGATACCGACACCGTGGCCTTTACCGCAGGCGTGGATTACCAGCTCAGTACTCAATATATTATGGGGCTAGCCTTAGGACTTACCACAAGCTCGGCTGAGGTAAGCTCAAACAATGGTACTTTTGATTTGGAAGGCTATACCATGACTGTCTATGGTAGCTACTACCCAACAGATGCCATTTACATCGACTATACGCTGAGTTATACCGGTAATGATTATGATCAAGAGCGCGCTATCGTTTATACGGGCGTCAACCAAACCGCTACAGCTGAGTATACCGGAAGTATCACCACCTACAGTCTTGGTGGCGGTTACTTATGGCAGAGAAATGCTTTGTCTATTGATAGTTTTGTTCAAGTCATTAGCTTAACAGCGAATGTAGATGAATATGAAGAAAACATGTCTGGCACTGGTGCTGGCTCGGGCTGGGCTTTGGCTCTAGATAGCCAGGAGTTAACTTCTTTGACACTACACTTAGGTGGCCAAGCAAATTATGTATTTAATAAAGAGTGGGGTGTTGTTACGCCTCTCGCACGTATTGAATTTATCTCTGAGCTTGATGACGATCCACGACTAGTCACGGGCCGTTTTGTTGGAGATGTGGGTGATAGAGTTGCCTTTAGTCAGCAAACCGATGAGGTTGATACCAGCTATGTCAATATTGGTGTGGGCGTCTCAGCGATATTGAAGGGTGGTAAGAGCTTCTATGCTTATTATCAAACTACTGCGGGATATGAAGATATCAGCCAGAGTCAGTTCAACCTGGGTGGTCGCATGGAGTTCTAGCGACTGTTCTTGAAGAGATAGGCCTGAGCGGTGGCGTATTTACCGCTCAGGGGGGAAGCATCCGCTAAGCTCGCAAGCGACGAGTTCTAAAAGTTTTATAGCCTGATGTCAGTAATGTCTTAACTAATGAACTAATAGCCCCTTCGTTGGGCTTAGGGTTTTTTCCTACTCCCATTCGGTGTAATTGTCGCGTATACCAGGCCACTTCCATTAGCGCTGCGTCGTCGACAAATTTTATGCCTGTAGATATTGCGCGTATGGGATTGGTCTTTGCCTGGCCACTTAATACTTTGTGTGGATAATCGGGGTCCACTGCTAATGGCCTTGCGATTCCCACCATGTCTAAGTTGTCATGGGCGAGAGCATCTGCCATGCCCGTGGTTGTTCTAAATCCGCCGGTAACGGCCAGCGGGATTTTTAAACCTGACGCAGTAGTTTCTTGGCGAATAGTGTCAGCGAATTTAAGAAAGTAAGCTTCACGGGTATAAGTGCTTTCTTTTATGTTTGAACCTAGAGCCATTACTGGAGATTCATAGGTGCCGCCGGAAATTTCAATCAGCGCCATGCCGTCGTCAGTGAGTGTTTTGATCACTTCAATGGATTCTTCTTCAGTGAATCCGCCTTTTTGAAAATCAGCGGAATTTAGTTTAATGCCGATGGGAAAGTCTTCACCCACTTTTTCCCTAATTGATCGATACACCTCGCGGACGAAGCGCATTCTGTTTTCCAGTGACCCGCCCCATTGATCTGTACGTTGATTGTGATTTGGTGATAAAAATTGACTGACTAAATATCCGTGAGCGCCGTGAATTTGTACGCCAGTGAACCCTGCCTCCTTTGCCAAAGAAGCGGTAGTGGCGAACCGAGTGATGATATCAAGTATTTCGTTTTCTGTGAGTTCTCTCGGTATCTCAAAAAATTTAGTCAGCGCTGGGCCGAAGCCGATGGCTGAGGGGGCCACTGAATTTTTGTTTAATCCTTTAGGCACCTGTTTGCCGGGGTGGTTTATCTGCATCCACAGTTGGGTGTTGTTGCAGGTTCCTGCTTTGGCCCAGAGTTTGAGCTTAGACATATGCTTATCATTTTCTAATACCACATTTCCAGGTTCACCTATGGCACGAGCATCTATCATTACATTACCGGTAACGCATAAGCCCACACCGCCTTTAGCCCAACGGCGGTAAAGGGTCGCTAGTTTCATGGTAGGAACATTATCGATGGTGCCTAGCGCTTCGCTCATAGCAGATTTTAAGAGGCGGTTTTTGATAACAATGCCATTTGGGAGTGTGAAAGGTTTTTGTACGTAAGACTCCGAATTTATCAGGTGTGCGTTGGCTGCTGAATTCATCGTGTAGCGCTCTCCATTTACATCTCTAAAAACAAATGAATAAAGTGTTTTGGTTGGGGTAAATTAATGGACCAGTGGATGGTTCTATTAGAGCGGAAAGTATCTATTTGTTAGATGGTTGTCAAACTCAGACTGTTTGTCAATTTACCGAGTACGTTGTTGTTTCAATGTTGGTGTACCGACCGCATTTCACTATATAAAAGAATTAGTTAATGCTAGATGCGCTATAGTCTGCGGTGAAGAAAAACTGAAAGTTTGTATGGTGTTTTCTTAGCGAGAAAAGGGAGGGTGATTAAACAGTTTATTTCGGTTACTTTAATATCAACGATACATTATGTTTCAAAGGAGTAATTTTCAGCAAACGCAGACGCCGTCACCTGCGAAAAACGGGTGAGCCGAGCATTCCGGTGCGTCACTTGCGGAGGAAGTTCAACATACTTCTATGTAACCAAAGTAATCGTCATAAACGGAACCAATGCTTGACTCTACGTCGTCGTTTTGAAACTCGCCTAGCTTGTCGTCGGGGGTGATAAGCTTAAGTTGGATTGCCAGCGGAATGGCGTCGTCCACAAAGGATTTTAGTGCCACTCGAACCTTTTGATTGCCTTCATCAGTAAACAATCCAAAGTTATCGGGTAGGTCGTAGTCATCAATCGGATCGATGTAGCAGTTAAATAAAGCGTCGCTTAATTGTAGTCTTACATCAGAGTCAAGAATTTCAGCATTTTCTTCAGAGATAAGGTCTAGCCTATCAAGTAATCTCTTTAGCACCTGTTCCATGGTATGCTCCTTTTTAACTTAACGTTATTTATTCCCCTGTAGTGAAAAAACACACCGATTCTCAACTGTTATTATTGGTGTGTAGTCGTGTACTAATATTTGCAGTTTTCGAAATAAAGGATAAGCGTTTTACCGTTATGCTGCCAGTGTAAATATGGCTATTCATGGTCTTAGTAGAGCATGAAATGAACTTACCAAGTTTGTTTTGTCCGAGTCAACCCATGACCTGTCGGTAAAACTCTTGCTCTGACATGAGATCCTTATTGTCCGTTACTCGGTCCAGAAATGTTAAACCAATTAAATGATCAAATTCGTGCTGAAAAATGCGAGCAATAAACCCCTCAAACTGTTTGCGGTGTTTTTTTCCATCTGCTGTTTGGAATTCGGTAGTGATTTGTGACGGACGGGGTACTAATCCTCTTATACCAGGAACGCTTAAGCAGCCCTCCCAATCTTTCAATACTTCTCCACACGATTCAATTATCACCGGGTTAAAGATAGCAGTGGGTTCCATTTCTGGTGCGTTTGGGTAACGCGAGTTGGGGCTTGATGCCATGATAAATAATTGCAGTGATACACCGATTTGTGGCGCAGCAATCCCGACTCCTCCGGCATCTTTGGCGGTGGTTATTAGATCCACTATCAATTGTTGCATAGTCTGGGAGCTTAGATCTGAAATCACTTGTGCCTGTTCACGAAGAATGGGATTACCCAACTGCACTATTTGTCGAATCTCTGGCTGTCGAATCTCGGGTTCCTGTCTATTGGGCTCTTGATCATTATTTTGTATTTTCGTAGATTTATTCATTATTGTTGGCTTTCTTTGAGTTGTTCAATGTTAACACCCAGATCTTGCAATACGTCTTCAATATCACTGTCGGTGAGTTGTTTAAAGTCTAATGCAAATAGTATCGCGAGTAACAAGTCGGCGCCAAGCACACCCGTGCTTACTTTAGTGCTTAAATTACTAGCGGATTGCTTGATACCAAGTTTACTTAGTCGTTGACTGAGTATTTCGTACTTGACGTCTCGCTTTTTCATTTGTGTGCTAATCAACCGTTTAACCAGCTTTCGCCATGTCTGTTGATCCCATGTTTTCTGGTTCCGTGTTTCCTGGTCCCGAGTTTCCTGGCTCATCGTGGATGATTCCTAAATTCCTAAAATAATTAAAAATGGCGATTAGTTTCGGTCAATCAGCTATATTCTCTAGTCTATTTTAATAACTATTAAGTATTCTCAATAACTGCGAATTTTGAAAGGCTAGATACAAGTTTAACTGAACTGATTTTGGAACAGGGCAATTGAGAGTCAATGTTTTTCAAAAAATAGACTGTAAATACATTTAATTATGCGAA
>JAESQG010000403.1 GCA_016765265.1 Pseudomonadales bacterium
CCGAAATAATCCCCCTCTTAATGGTCTCATTTAGACTCGAACGGTTTTATTATTTTATTATGTATTAGCTATATAGAGCCAATAGCACAAAATCAGCTAAAAATTAGCTATCAATAACATTCATTAGATAAGGTAAATGGACGGGGCTTTAGTGCTGGCTTTAGTGCTGGCTCTAGTGCTGGTTTTAAGGCTGGCTATAGGCACTTGAAGCCTGTTTATTTTTTCTAAACTGTTCGAGATGAGCGGCCGCAATATCGCGACCCCCTTCAACAATAACGAGTAACTCTTTATTACTTTCAAGTATCGCTTCAATGGATTCTGCAAATCGATCCACCGACACCAAGTCACGGTAATTATCATATCTTAATAACCGTAACATTGACTGACGTTGTTGTTCGAAAGCGGCAAAAGTATCCCACTCACCAGACAGCGCAGCCTCTTTCATCTGCACACTCAGTCCGTTAATACCCTCTACTGTGGAATCAAAAGTATTCATTTTTCTACCCCTAGCCTTGCACACTAAAACCGGAAGAAGCATCGAGAGGTGCTGTTTCATCCTTGTTTTTAGGCTCAATCTGCACCCAACCTGATTTTAGCGTTTGAATCAAACCAGAAACTTCATCTAACATCGCTTCGTCGTTTTCCATATTCGCTTCAAAAAGTCGGCGCTCCATGTAGTCATACAGATTTCGTAAATTAACAGCGATCTCGCCACCTTTTTCCATATCAAGATAAGCTCGTAGGGCATCCACTATAAGAATCGCTTTACTAATCAGGCTGCCTTTAGTCGCGATATCTTTGTTAGCCATTGCCCCTTTTGCTGCGGCAATTCTTTCAACTGCGCCCTCAAACAACATGGTAATTAGTTGATGAGGATCGGCATAGGCTGCAGCGCTTTGCGTATTTAACTCTTTATATTGCTGTGCAGCATTTTTAGTATAAGACATAGCATCAAACCCTTCCAAATTTGTAAATTGACTCTAACTCGACGAGTCCATTTCGATATATCCAATTCAATATATCTATTTTAATGTTTCTATCTTTATTAGACAAACCCATCATCCTTGCTCTCTCTCTTATATCGGTACTTTTATGCTTTTCTTTAGCAGAGTATTCAAGTTAATCTCCATAAAAAACAATAAGCACGGTTAGTTTTTGTTTTTTTTCACTTTCATACAACACCCAGCATTTCAAGCTTAGATAGAACAACTCAAAATCATTAATTCCATCACGCTTAGTGAGTTTAGTTATAAGAAATTGAATAAGGTTAAGCTGGATATTTTCACAAAGCTATTTTGGGCGGCCTCCAGTATTAACGTTTGCATGCTCATAGTGGTAATGGCCTCTGCGTAATCTAAATCTTGCAGATCTGACAAATAGGTTCTCAGCTCAATGGTAATACCCGCATTCAGTTCTAAAGTAGAATCCAGGGTATTTAATCTCGCTCCAATAGATGAACGAGTTTTCAATATGCTTTCGAGAGAGTTATCAATATTAGCTAACACTCTGGCAATAGTGCTTTGAAAGCGATCGTTGGTCACTTCCTCTAAATCCACTACTTCCAAAAATAATCCACCAAAGCCGGAAGATACATTTGAGGATATATCAAAACCCGGTTGAACGGTGATTGAAAGTCTACCGGCGACATTACTAGAATCAGTACTGCCCTCCAATAAAGTAACGGGGTCACCAATCCCACCTCTAAAACTCATGGTAGCATTCGCATCAACAGCCAATACGGTGATATCAGTTCCATTAGTTAAACTAGTCGCAGCAACTGCGGTTGATGTATCAATAACAGAGGAGCCCAATACCGCACCTATCGACAGCTGTGCATCAGAACCCGTATCATCAAACCCGGTAATCTGAAAATTTGAGAGGCCATCAGTATCACCGATATAGCGGAGCTCAACAGGCCCTCCCAGTGAAGCCTGTGATACCCTAAACAAACTGCCATCGCCTTCGGGATCAGCAGCTAAATCAGCAATGATGCCCGCAAGTAAGTCGTCATTACCGTTACCCGCGTCAGTATAATTTATATCGACGCTTTCGCCGCCAGTACCCGTAATAGTGAACGTAACCGTGTCGAGAGTATTGACGCCGGAGATTATATCTAGCGATATACCCGGCACGTCGACCACCTGAAAGTTCTGTAGCTCAATATTATTGCCCAACGCCTCTGTCAACTCCAAAACGCCATTGGTATTAGTTGAGGTCAGGTTTGGCACCGCCGCAGCGACTATTGCTGCCTGAATGTTACCCCTGGTAGCAGTATCGGAGGACCCAACCACCGCCGAGATGGGCACTCCATTTAACTCAAACTGCACGAGGTCACCTTCGTCCATCGTGGTGCCTGAAAAATCCAAGCTAGCAATCGTAGGCAGAGCCGTCGCGGTGACACCAATCATCGCATCAATTTTAAAGGCGATGGAAGGGGCGCTTTCATTTGCGACAATATCCACTTCCTCTATGGTTGTCTCTGTCTCTAATGTCACCCTCTGTGCAGACACATAATTGCCCGCCAAAGTAGTCGTCGTTCGCCCTGGTGTCGCACGACCAATTACTTCAACCAATGTGGCTAATTGTGTTCTATTAGTGTCTTGGAGTTTTAGTACTGCCGCAAGCCTATCAATAGTGTCTAGAGTACTTTCCGTAGCACTGGATTCAATAAAAAAGGTATCCCCCGCCTCCGGATCTCCTGTGATAAAAAACTCAACGCCGTGAAACTCCAATAACTCGCCGTCATTGTAGGGTACATTAACCATGTACCCCCCAGGCCTAGTACCAAAAACAGGAGCGCCGTCACTACGCTGAGTAATTGTAAATGTTCTTTGATTTTGATTTACCAAAGGATCATTAAATACAATATTAAAATCCTCTGGGTAGACATCATCAAAAGCTTCTTGATCAAGTATGATTCCCGTGGAAATATTAGCAGGGGGGACTGCTGTGTTGTTGGGTGAGGCTGAAGTATATATAGTACTGCTTGCACTTTTCACGTCGACAAAAATATTCTTCCCCGGATCACTCACTTGCAACAGATATCCAGCGGCGATCTCTACAGACCGGGTTCCAGCATCTCCCAAATACTCATAGCCTCCTCCTGGCTGTTTAACAAAAGACGCATCGGCACCTTGATACCCTCCAAATATATATTCTCCCGAACCGTCTTTAGTATTTAACAGAGCAAGCATCTGATCAAGTATCGATTCTACCTCTCGACCAATACCACGTCGATCTGCATCACTAAGCGAATCGGCGTTGGACTGTATTGTCAATGCTCTAACCCGTTGGAGCGCATCCACAACACTA
>JAESQG010000404.1 GCA_016765265.1 Pseudomonadales bacterium
GCGGGTTCTCCAGAATATGCGTCGTCGATTGGCTCATGACTTATCCTCCGGCACCATGGTTAAACGCAGCGGATCGTAGAGTTCATTAATAAATCGGCGGAAATGAGTCGACATCATAATGGCCTCGTAAGTGTCGGCAACCCGGCCGCAGTAATCACTTTTTGTAACTATGGCCGGTGCATTAAAGCCGCCTTCTTCGTATTTCTGCTGGGCTGACTCGTGTGCCAGCGTTTCATCATTGTCGTTTTTATCCAAGGTGTTTAGCCAGGTTAAGGCAATATCCAGGTGCATGGGTTGTGGTTGCTGCACAGACAATGCCACCAGCTCAAGCAGTTGCTCGAGCTGTTGCAGCGCCAGCTCTGCCGGTATCGCCGCAACCGGCAACTGACAACCGCCTTTGGAAACTATGAGTAAACGGGTGGCTTGCTGCAAATTCAGCAGCATTAAGCCGATGTAATACGCACTGATATGTTTCCAGCCACCGTCTTCAACACCGCCCTTTTTAGTATTTTTTGCGATTTTACTCGCTGAAGTTACCACCCACAGCCGCTCGCCCTGTTCATTGGTGTGTAAGCCGGTAATGGTGTCGTCGATAATCAGGCCGTTATGCTCGAAGCCCACTTCAATGGGGAACTCGTTAAACTGGCTGTAACCGGTAATACCCTGCTGATAAGAGCCCAGTATTTTGTCGGCTTGTTCAAGCAACTCCAGCCCATTTTGCTCGGCGATAGCGCCAATACCCAAGGCGCCCTCGCGGTTGATGCGGTTCAGCTCTTTTAACAAAGCCGCTTCCGTGCCCCCGCCTTGCAACAAGGCACGTTTACCACATTCGACCAAACGCGTAATTAGCGTCCAGCTTTGCAGGTTATCCATAACGAAGGCTTCACTGTCATCCAGGTCTTCGCTTTCGCTGCCGAAATAGGTATCGAGATGCCAGTTAAAATAAAGCCGCGCGGGCTCTTCGATAAAACGTTTTATGTCGTTAATGCTGAGGGTGCGTTCGACACTTTCCGGTCTATGCTGAGACGCTGTTGAGTGGTTGTTTTTAGCACCACCATGCGCCAGCGCCCACTCACTGGCGTAAGTGAAATACTCTGGCTGTTCCTGGCTAAAATAAGCCGTGTTAAAGGGTTGCAGCTTATGTTCTACAGTCAGGTTTTTAACGTCAACACCCCAGCCTTGCTGAAGGTGGTCGCGCAGCTGCGCGACTAATACCGACGGTGTGCGCTCACTGTTATCTTTAGCGCTGTACCCGACCCAGCTCAGATAAAAACAGTCCCGCGCCGACAGCATCGCTTCCAAAAACAGATAACGGTCATCGTCGCGGCGGGAGCGATCGCCGGGACGGTATCGATCGGTCATCAAGTCAAAATCCACCCGAGGTACCGAGCGCGGGTAGTCACTTTCGTTCATTCCCAAAACACAAACGTATTTAAAAGGAATGGCACGCATAGGCATAAGCGTGGCGAAATTCACTGCGCCGGCTAAAAACCGTTGGTTAAGGTGAAATCAACACCCCCACCGGAGCAGCAATAACGATAAAAAAACAAATCCCCCAAATTACTATTTTAATTTTCACTAGCCAACACCTCTCTCATCGCCTGAAATCTTAACCTTTTTTAACTTAGAAAAAACTCGAACACAAAAAAACGGCACGATCGTGTAATCATGCCGTTTTTATATTTTAAAACAAGCTTAACTCACAAGTTTAAGCTCGTTCCTAATCACCCGAAATCTAATCTCCCGAAATCTAATTCAACCTACTGAAGAAGGAGGCGGGGACATTGATTTAGTGGCTACGGACTCGCTGGGTATAGACTCGCTAGATCGATCCTGTTCCACGGGTGACGATTGCTGTCTTATATTCGGTCTACCTTCGCCTGCTTCTGCAATAGCACCGGAAGTCTTTACTTCTTCTTCCATGCTACTATTGACCCTGTCTCTTAACTCTTTCCCTGGCTTAAAGTGGGGTACATACTTGCCTTGTAAATCAACCGCTTCGCCTGTCTTTGGATTGCGTCCAGTTCGGGGCTCACGGAAGTGCAGAGAAAAACTACCAAAACCTCTTATCTCTATTCGGCCACCCGTAGCTAGCGTCTGAGACATTTCTTCAATCATGGTTTTGACGGCTAACTCAACATCTTTTGCTGATAATTGAGTCTGTTTTTCCGCTACTAATTCAATTAGCTCGGATTTCGTTAAAGCCATTCCCTTAACCTCTAGTGACTGCTAACTAAGCATTCACACTAACATTAAGACCTTAAACTACTCCGAAACAAGTGTCTGATCAGGGCAGTTAAATAGTGTTTGTGACCGTTTTAAATACGATCCTTTTCACTATAGCACCAAACCCCAAACAAATAAGTAGAATATCAATCAGTTACACCGAAATATTCGCTTAATGTTTCCCCAAACGGTCAGTTTGGGGGTTTTAGACACTTTGACCTGCAAGATTTTGACTGTATTAGCTATTTTCCTGCAGAATTAGCTATTTTACAGCGACTTACTATTCGTCATTACCTTCCATTTGAGCCTTGATCAAATCACCAATGGTCTTTGGAGACTCCACTTGATCTTGGGTACGAAGGTCCTTCATAGCTTCCTTCTCATCAGATAGGTCTTTCGCCTTAATTGACAAGCTAATGACTCGGCTCTTGCGATCTACGCCAACAATCTTCGCATCAACGTCGTCACCCTCTTTGAAATGGGTGCGAGCATCTTCAACTCGATCACGGCTAATCTCAGAGGCTTTCAAAATGCCTTCAACACCTTCAGCCAATAGGATCACTGCGGCTTTGGCATCTACCTCTTTAACCTTACCGGTAACAATAGTGCCCTTTTCCTTTTCGGCCACATAGTTAGAGAAAGGGTCGTTCTGGAGTTGTTTAACACCTAAAGAGATACGCTCTCGATCAGGATCAACGGACAAAATCACCGTTTCTAAATCATCGCCTTTCTTGTATTCACGAACGGCATCTTCACCCGACTCATCCCAAGAGAGGTCAGATAAGTGCACCAATCCGTCGATACCGCCATCAAGGCCAATAAACACACCGAAATCAGTAATTGATTTGATCTTTCCGGAAATCTTATCGCCCTTGATAAATTTCTCTGCAAAGTCATCCCAAGGGTTAGTCTTGCATTGCTTGATACCTAGGGAGATTCGGCGACGGTCTTCATCTATATCCAAGACAACAACAGCCACTTCCTCACCGATACTGACGACTTTTGAAGGATGAATATTTTTGTTAGTCCAGTCCATTTCAGAAACGTGAACCAAACCTTCAACACCTTCTTCGATCTCTGCAAAACAACCGTAATCCGTTAGATTGGTAACGGTAGCAGTAGTTTTAGCCCCTTCAGGGTAGCGCTTAGTGATTTCTAGCCACGGATCTTCACCTAATTGCTTCAATCCTAGGGATACGCGATTACGTTCACGATCGAATTTAAGCACTTTAACGCCGATCTCATCACCTACATTGACGATTTCGCTTGGATGTTTAATGCGTTTCCAAGCCATATCGGTGATGTGTAATAGGCCATCGATTCCGCCCAAATCAACAAAAGCACCGTAATCCGTAAGATTCTTGACGATACCTTTTACTTCCATTCCTTCCTGCAAGTTTTCTAGCAGTGCATCACGCTCTGCACTGTTTTCTGCTTCTAACACAGAACGACGAGAGACAACCACGTTGTTTCGTTTTGCATCCAGCTTTATAACTTTAAACTCGAGCTCTTTACCTTCTAAATGAGCAGTGTCTCGTACGGGGCGGATATCCACTAGTGAGCCTGGCAAGAAGGCGCGAATAGATTCAACATCAACAGTGAATCCACCTTTTACCTTGCCACTAATAACACCTTTAACCACCGCACTGGCTTCAAACGCAACATCCAAGCGTTTCCACGCTTCAGCGCGCTTGGCTTTTTCACGAGAAAGACGGGTTTCACCCCAACCGTCTTCCATTGATTCTAGGGCTACATCAATGTCGTCACCGATGGCCACTTCCAACTCACCACTATCATTTAGAAATTGTTCGCGGGGAATAACACCTTCTGATTTTAGGCCAGCATGGACAGTTACCCAGTCATCATCGATGTTGACAACAACACCTGAAACGATGGATCCGGGGGTCATATCAAGTTCTTTTAGACTCTCCTCAAAGAGTTCTGCGAAGCTTTCGCTCATTGGTTTACCACTCTGTGAAAGCGACATGTGTACGACTTTAGAGTCAGTACTACACGTTAACGCTTTTTTCGCCATA
>JAESQG010000405.1 GCA_016765265.1 Pseudomonadales bacterium
CGCCGCTTTTATACTGGGTATTATTAATTTACGCGGTAACGTAGTCACCATTATTGATACCCGAGATCGTTTTGGTATGCCTCACGGGGATGTTTCGGATAGTTCTCGAATTGTTATCATAGAGGCTGTTGGTCAGGTGGTGGGTATGCTAGTGGACAGTGTGGCCGATGTGGTTTATCTACGGCAGTCGGAGATTGATAAGACACCCAATGTAGGCAATGAGGACAAAGCCAAATTTATTCAGGGCGTTTGTAATAAAAACGGCGTGCTATTAATTTCGATTCAACTTGAAGCGATGATTGAAGCGGGTTTGGAAGAGTATAAACTGTAACGACTTAAACTGTAACAAGTCAAACTATAAACTAATTGCAGCGTCACCTATAGGGTATGTGATAGATAGGGTTGTTGTTAAAAGGTAGGGATAAGAACAGTGATTGATAATATTCTGCAATCAATACAAACAAGCGATTTATTAATTGGTTTATGCTTAGTGTTGATATTTATGCTGACCTTTCAGTGTGCACAGTTAAAAAAACGAATTGAAAGTTTAAATAACTCCTTAGCTCAATCAGAAGCAACTCAAAGCTCTGCGTTGAAGGTAGTTAATCAAGGCGCTATGGGTGTGGGTCAGCGATTGCTAAAAATAGACAAAAAGTTAAATGTTGTGTTGAAGCAACAATCTCAGTTAGAACTTAAAGATCCAGAAAATTTAAACTATCAACATGCTATGTCCATGATGCAAACTGGATTAGATGCTGAGAAAGTGATGAAAACATGCGGATTGGCTAAAGGTGAAGCCGAGTTGATTGAGTCCCTTAGCAATAAGCGTAAGCAAGACACACTAATACAGGAATTAAATACCACGATTTAATATTTTATTAAAACTATCTGAGAAAATACTGCCCCTCCCCCGACAGAAAAATGTCACTAAAACATATCTATGAAAAACCATTTTTAAGCTATTGAAAAACCGTTTATTGTTGTTTCTAACTCAGCCAATGTGTTTAATACGGCTAAAGTAATGTCTCATGATCTATACAAGTCTGCTTTTTTAAGTACAAAAGGGACTATAGGCTAACTTGTTTTAGTGACGAAACGTTACAACTGGCCTAGGTTGAGCAATCTATACTTTATAATAGTTGGTCCCAAGTTAGTTAAATTCAGTTAATCCGGAATGAATAATTTTATCCAATAATTAGTATTGAATGACCGATGCAAAAAAGATTTCTAGATTAAGTTAGAGTGTAGTCAGGTGTTAAAGACAGTGTATAAATCAGCAGTGGCAGTTGTTACCATCTTATTGTTTTGTCTTGTTAGTGCAGTAAGCACGGCAGAATCACCGATTAAAGTCGCGGGTGCGACGACAGTTGATTTGGCTCAAGCTCGAGAATTATATGATGGTGGTTCGGTTTTTATTGACGTTCGTGATACAAGAGCGTGGAGTTACGGTCATATAGAGGGTGCAGTTCATCTTGACTTTAATGCGGATGAATTTGTTATTTTGTATGTGTCTGATGCCCTTGATAGAGAAACACCTATTGTTTTTTATTGTGATAGCCCCTTAGGCGCAACAGGTGCTATGGCTGCATTTTTTGCATCTAGCTGGGGGTACAAAAATGTTTATTATTTCCGAGAGGGGTATTATTCGTGGATGGCCAGCGATCACCCTGTAGAATTCAATGTCGCAGCAGTTGAAGAAGCTACTCCTCCATCAGAATAGAATCAGTTAAAATCCTGTGGTATTTTTCCTTGTAAATAATATACAAAAGCAATGATTTGCGCGATCGCAAGATACAGCACTTCCGGTATTTCATCTCCTAGTTCTAGCGTTGCCAATAGGGACACCAGTTCGGCGTTCTCGTAGAGGGGTACGTTGTGTTCCTTGGCTATCCGCAGGATTTCTTCCGCGATTTCATGACGCCCAGTAGCGGAGACTCTTGGGGCGTTTGACCCATCATACTCAAGGGCAACAGCAGTTCGAGGCGGTTTATGTTGATCACTCATGTTTTGACGTCCACTAGTCGTTGCTGAAGGTTGGCTTTTTTCTCAGAGGGTTTTCCCTCAAAACAATCGATTTGATTTACCGTCAGGCCGATATTTTTTAAAGATTCGGTTAGGAACTCAATGTGAGAGTGGGTGAAGTCGACAGTATTTTGTTGTCCGCCCATATCGTGGCGTTTGCGATGTCGCCAATCATGGTGAGTTGAATATGCATGGGACCCAGGGGTTCAATGTCAAAAGCTAAATTAACTTTCCACAATTTCTCTTTTTCCTCTTCTTCTTTCGAGGGAGTTTCTTCTTCGCCAATTTGAATTTGAAATAAATGCACTTCATCTTGGTAAAGTACGGGTAGTTCGAGACTCCATGACTGGGATGTTTGTCCTTCTTGAGTTTGAGGTAGCGAAGCAAGTTGGTGTAACTGTAATCGAGATAGCGAGGATAGGGTGAGCTTAGCCAGTGTCGCTACGATGTTGTCCATCCATGATTTTGGCTTGGTGTCTATTTTTGCGGTGGCTTGTGGTTGCATAAAAAAAGTACCCATCAAAGGTGGTTTGGGTACAGTATCGAGCAGTGTTGAAATGTGAGTGCTATTTTTTGCAAGTTCTACCGCTAGTGCTTTTTGTAGCCCTTCGATCTGTGAGCTTTTGGTGTCAGAGTGTGGGTTTGTGCTTGTAGAAATAAGTGTCGCAATTTGTTGCAGTGTCCGTGGGGGATTGGACGATAGTTTAGTGGCTTCAGTAGGCTGAGATTGAATGAGGCTAGTCATTAGTCTCAAAAGGTTAGCTTTAAAATCCCTTTTAATTATTTGTTGGACGGATGTTGGTGGATTTGTTTTTTGTTTGACAGGCGTTTCAGTGTTGTTGATTGTGTTAGAGGGATTGTCCGGTTTTGCGGTGCTCGTTTTTGTGGAAAGAACAGCGTCTGCTAGTTTTTTTTCAAAGTGTAGTCCCGATTCCGACATTGTTTTTTTTATGGAATGGGAGTTTTGAAAATCGATAGGCTTAGGTAAATTGTCAATAAGTTTGTTGACCGCCTTAAGAATATCTGGGGGTATACCTTTATGAAGCGACTCGGGGCTTATTGGGGAGGTGTTGGTCTGCTTATTTGAGCTAAGGGTCGCCAATGTGGAGAGAGTTAACAGAGCTGATAAAAGAGGCTGATAGCTGTTTTGTTGCGATATAAGTGTGCGAATTGCGTTGTTGACTACGGTTTCTTGCTTAGGGACATTAATCTCTAATAGCTTTAAACCACCAGCGGCGGTAAATTCTAGTTTTAACTGTTCTCCTGGCTGTAATAGCGTCGGGCTCTTGACTAAGAGCTGTTTGCCATCAATTTCAATCAGGACATCAAAACTTTGAGGAGTGATCTGTGTTGTTTGTATCACCACACCGGTGACCACGTTGCTAGAACCCGTATTGCTCGGGACCGTGTTACTAGCGCCGGTGCTAGAACCCGTATTGCTCGGGGCCGCATTACTCGAGTTGGTGTTATGCGTAACTGGATCGCCCGTCACCTTCCCCTGGGAATTCGTTGATGAACTCGCTGGTAAGTTGCTCGGTAAATCTATACTCATATTATAGACACCTTTATCTTCTCACTTTGACCTCTAGTATAGCCGGAATAACATGTATGTATTATGATCGGTAGTGTGTTGAAAAAACTGATATAATTGTTAAAGCGAACTGCAGAGAAATTCACCATCATTCAGTATCAGGATTAAAGGTCAAACGTGAGCCATGAGAACCCACCGGAAATTGAGAACCCACCGGAAATAAAACTGTCCGTAAGCAACATGAGCTGCCGACGCGATAACAGGGATCTGTTTGTCAATCTGAATTTTGATATCGTCGCTGGCGAAGTGGTACAAGTAGCGGGATCAAACGGATCGGGGAAGACCACGCTGCTACGCATTCTTTGCGGCTTGATGAATGACTACACAGGTGAGATCCAATGGTGTGATCAACCGATAAGCCAATGTTGGGAGCTTTATCGGGCACAACTGACTCATATAGGCCACCAAGCCGGAATTAATCCTGTGTTAACAGCTGAGGAAAACCTGGCTTGGCTGTTGGATATACATGGGCAGAAGCGCCTTGCTAAAGATGACATCACGGCGGCTTTGGCTAAAGTAGGATTGGCTGGCTATGAAGATGTGGAAACGCATCGCCTATCCGCGGGCCAGAAAAGACGTGTGAGTCTTGCTCGTTTATATGTTGAGCAAACGCCGTGCTGGATTCTGGATGAACCTTTCACCGCCATTGACCAGGAGGGTGTGGTGGAATTGGAACAGCTGATATTCGAGCATGCAGAGCGCGGAGGGATCGTCATCTTAACCACCCACCACCCACTGCAAGTGACCTCTGGCAAGTTTAAGAAAATCCAGCTGAGTACTACTTCTATTGAAGCAGTTAATGATAATGATATCGATAGGGGAGATTGATTGCATGGGGCAAGAGGTGGAATCACTGAGTTTGTCACGGGCTTTTATGGCTACTCTAAAGCGAGAATTAAAAATAGCAAACCGCCAGCGGAGTGAGCTGGTGAGTCCCTTATTTTTTTTTATCATGGTGGTTTCTTTATTTCCTTTGGGGGTGAGTCCTGAACCCGCCTTGCTTAAAAGCATTGCCCCAGGTGTAATCTGGATTGCGGCTTTGTTAGCGACGATGATGGCTGCTGATGTTTTGTTTAAGCACGATTTTGAGGATGGAACTCTGGAACAGTTACTATTGTCCCCCCAACCTTTGTTTATTCTGGTGATCGCGAAGGTAATTAGTCATTGGCTAACCACGGGTTTATTACTGACGCTGTTGTCGCCGTTATTGGCGGCAATGCTTTATCTTGGTACGGAGCAAGGAGGGGTGTTATTGCTTAGCTTATTATTGGGCACGCCGGTTTTATGTTTTATTAATGCGATTGGTGCAGCGTTGACGGTTGGTTTGCGTAAGGGCGGAATATTAATTACTTTGATTACCTTACCCTTGCATATCCCTATTTTGATTTTTGGGACTGGGTGTGTTCAAGCATCGATATATTCTATGCCCTATCAGGGGCAGCTCGCGATTTTAGCTGCGATGTTAGTGTTAGCCATCACCTTGGCGCCTTTTGCTATTGGGGCAGCTTTACGAATTAGTGTGAGCGGTTGACGAAGGATGATATACGTAAACGAGTTTTTCAGTAAACAAGATATCAATAGAGGGAGCCAGTTATAAAAGTGTGGGATTTTATAAAAGAGTATTACCATAAATTCGGTTCGCCAAAGTATTTCTATGAGTTGACCAGTAAGATCTTGCCATGGGTCGCGGTACCTGCCGCGCTTTGTTTATTGGTGGGGACAGTATGGGGGCTGGGCTTTGCTCCAGCAGATTATCAGCAAGGTAACAGCTTCCGCATTATTTATATCCATGTGCCTGCAGCGAGTTTGGCCATGTCCGTGTACGTCATCATGGCAGTGGCGGGCGCCATTGGGTTAATTTGGAAAATGAAGATGGCCGACATGGTGGCTAAATCAGCTGCGCCGATCGGAGCAGCTTTCACCTTTTTGGC
>JAESQG010000406.1 GCA_016765265.1 Pseudomonadales bacterium
ATAGACAGAAGGAAAGACTGTACATGATACAGATTGAGGTCTGGCTAGGCTGATTGATTGTAATTAATTAAGTATGTCAGTTGGCACAGACCGAAAGAACAGATTGGCTAGATCTATCCAGACATGCGGAAAATGAGATATGTATATTTTTTCCCCGTTTTTAATAATTGATAAAGGTATTTTTTTGCTTGTTTGTCGAGTTCGTTTTCCCATGAGAGTAGTGCTAAGGAAAGTAGTAAATCGCTGTCGTTAGGGTTTCTTTTTATGAGGTATTCAAACTGTTCTTGCGCCTTGTCTAGTTTATTGAGCTTAATGAGTAAGCGAGCATAGACGATTCGTAACCTTTTATGGGAGGCATGTTTTTTTACCGCTTGTTTTAGCGTTTTTAGCGCTTCCTCTATTTGGCCCAGGCTTTGAAGTGTTTTCGCCCTGAATATTTTCGCGGTAACATAGTTGGGCTCCAATTCAAGTGAGTGCTCGACGGATACAAGAGCCGCTTTTCGCGCTTTTTGCAAGTCTTCCAGTATGGCTTTGGTGAACCATAATCGAGCATTTTCGGGATGACTTGTTGTCAGTGTATTGAGCCCAGTGATGATGGTCTGTCGTGCATTTCTGTCTACGCGGCGGCTATGATGAATTAGAAAATCGAAGTTGGGCTCGCCGGATAGCAGGAGGAGTTTATCCACATGTATTAGTGCTTCATTATATTTTGAATTGCGAATAAGTTGAATTGTCACGGCCTGATGTGCTTCGATATTATCAGGCTCTATCTCCAACCATAATTTGGCAGCGTTTAAGGTAGCTTGATGGGCAGCCATATATTTAGCGATTCGGGTAGCGCGAGCGATTATTTTAGGGTCCCTTGTATAGTGGGCTTGTTTTAAATAATTACCCAAAGTGACATTTAATCGGTTTGCCTTGCCCGCCATCTCAGCAACTATAAGATCGTAGAGAGTTTCAGCTTCCATTTTGGAGGAAAGAAGGTCGGGTTTCTGTATTTTGTTTTGCTGAGTTGCATTAGTGAGGATTTGTTTTGTTTTTGAGTTGTTCCCATCTGCAAGTTGCTGTTCTGATGGCTCCGTGGTTGGGGTGTTTGTTGCCTGGCTGGTACCATTAGTTTGGGATTTACTCTGTGTATGTAGAGATTCAGGTTGGGTGGTTTGGGAATTATTGTTGGCTACTGGCACATTAGTTCGTGTAGCACTATTGTTTGATGGGTTGGTGGGCAAATAGGAACAACTTGTACTAGCTACCAGGGCAAAAATGAAAAAAATGCTAGGTAGTGGGAGAAGCTTTAACTTCGGCACGAAAATATTTGTTTTCTTACCGAAAAAGTAAACTAAGTAGCTACGATTATTCACTTGATTCCTATACTTTAAGCCGGTGACTCATTTTTTTTGTCCTTCTTACAACCGCTTTGAATGTATTCACATCATTTCCGGCGGCTAACTCTTTTAACCGTTTGATTTCCTATCAATAATGGCATATTTACTGGTTATGAAAAAGTGAAACTCTGATGGCAATTTCATTAGGCTAATTTTATTCATTATCGCTATCCTTCACTATAGAAGAACGAGCGGGGAGTAGACAGCAACACTTTGGCGTAAGTTCAGGTTAGTTAGTCTGAATTCTGTTTTGCCATACCGTTTAAAATTGATATTGGGTGATTAGATTGTCTTTAATTGTCCGATAGCGCAAAATGCGCGAATTACTGTGACGGGGTATAAATTGCTCAGCATTAATTCACCCTGGGCAGGTGCTGTGCAGAGAGAAGCTCGTTTGGTTTGTGTTCGACATCATTAGCGCTAGGATTTATATCTGTGATGCCTAGGATCTGTGGTGCGTAGGATCTGGGATAAGCGCGATTTGTGATGAATGTGTTTGTAGATGATAGAGAATATTCATGGGATTGTTAACATTTGGTATTAACCATAGGACGGCAGCAGTTGAGTTAAGAGAGAAGCTAGCCTTTTCTCCTGACACTGTACAAGCAGCCCATAATCTTGTGCGTGATACCGCTAATCTCAATGAGGTGGCTATTTTATCTACGTGTAATAGAACGGAGCTTTATTGTAGTACCGACGGGAATGACAGCAATCGTTTGATTGATTGGATTAGCGATTATCATCGTTTGACCCGTGCTACGCTTCAGGCCTGTGCCTACGAATATTGGAATGAAGCGGCGGTTAAACACATGTTTAGAGTGGCTTCTGGTTTAGATTCCATGGTGTTAGGTGAGCCACAAATTTTAGGACAGTTAAAGTCTGCTTATACCGTCGCCAAGGAGGCTAGGACAATTGGTCCTGAATTAGGCAGAGTCTTTCAGCAAACTTTTTCAGTCGCTAAACAAGTTCGAACCGATACTGATATCGGTGCTAATCCTGTTTCAATTGCTTTCGCTGCAGTATCCCTAGCGAAACACATTTTTAGTAGCCTTAAAGAGACATCAGTGATGCTAGTGGGGGCAGGTGAAACAGTGGAATTGGTGGCGAGGCACCTAAAAGAAAATCAAGTAGAAAAAATAATCGTTGCCAATCGAACGCTAGAGCGGGCTGCTGTATTGGCACATGAGTTTGATGGTGTTGCGATTACATTAGAAGAAATTCCTACGGCCCTGGATTCTGTAGACATTGTCGTGACCTCTACCGCAAGTCCATTACCGATCCTGGGCAAGGGTGCGGTTGAACAGGCGCTTAAGCGCCGCAAACACAAACCCATGTTTATGATCGATATTGCTGTGCCGCGAGATATTGAGCCTGAAGTGGGAGACCTGGATGATGTTTATCTATACACAGTAGATGATCTCAATGTAACGATTAAAGATAACCAACAATCTCGACAAGAGTCCGCGAGTCAGGCCGAAGATATCGTGGAATTACGCGTCACTCAGTTTATGAGACAATTGCGGGAGCTGGATGCCGTGGCTACCCTTAAGCATTACCGGCATTCTGTGGAAAGCATGAGAGAAGAAGAGCACGAAAAAGCGATTCAACTTATTCGAGGAGGTATGGATCCAGAAGAAGCGCTAACGCGTATGGGGCACTCGCTTACCAATAAAATATTGCATAAACCTAGCGTTGGCTTGCGTAAGGCCGGTTCAGAAGGACGAATTGACCTGCTAGATTGGGCGCGCGAGTTGTTTGGGCTCGATGATGATTAAATACGGTGGATTAATGTAAATTATGAAAGACTCGATCCTGTTAAAATTGGACAGATTAAGTGAGCGTCAAGAAGAATTGGGGTCCCTATTAAGTGATGCTGATGTTATCAGTGATCAGAATAAGTTTCGCCAATATTCAAAGGAATACGCTGAGCTAGAGCCCATTGTAAAAACCTATGCAAAGTACACCACTGTTATGGAAAATCTTGTAGAGGCGAAAAAATGGCTTAAAGACGAAGACCCCGAAATGCGAGAGATGGGGCAGGAAGAACTGAAATCCTGTCAGACGGAAAAAGAAAATATTGCCGTTGATCTACAGATGTTGATGTTGCCAACAGATCCTAATGACGGCAATAACGTTTTCTTGGAAATTAGAGCGGGTACAGGTGGAGATGAGGCGGCCATTTTTTCGGGGGATCTTTTTCGCATGTACAGTCGATATGCTGAAGGCCAGCGTTGGAAGATTGAAGTAGTTAGTGAAAACTCGGGTGAGCACGGTGGTTATAAAGAAATTATCTGCCGCGTCATCGGCAGTGATGTTTATTCTAAATTAAAGTTTGAGTCTGGTGCTCATCGGGTACAACGTGTGCCCGAGACTGAATCTCAGGGACGGGTACATACCTCCGCCTGTACCGTGGCGGTCATGCCTGAGGTTGATGAGATAAACGAATTTAAAATTGATAAAAACGATTTGCGTATCGATACCTATCGCGCTTCCGGTGCGGGAGGGCAGCATGTCAACACCACAGACTCGGCTATCAGGATAACCCATTTACCCTCAGGGGTTGTTGTTGAATGCCAAGATGAGCGTTCTCAACATAAAAATAAAGCGCGAGCCATGTCATTATTACAAGCCAAACTACTTGATCACGCGCAGCAGGAGCAATCGAAAGAGCAAAGCGAAAAACGAAAAAGTTTGGTGGGTAGTGGCGATAGGTCAGAAAGAATTAGAACTTATAACTACCCGCAAGCACGGGTGACCGATCATCGTATTAATTTGACGCTATACCGTCTTGCAGAAATTATGGAGGGGGCGTTGAGCGAAGTAATAGACCCCTTGAATCACGAGCATCAGGCGGATCAGTTGGCGGCTCTTTCTCAGCAAGAATGAATGATAGACCAGGGAAGAATAACAAATCAGTAGATAAAAAAGGAGAGCTAAAGATGAGTGTGGATATCGCTGAGCTTATTATTAAAGAGACATTGACTTGGGCCAGAACAGAACTGGCCGAAACGTCATCTTCTGTACCGCTGGATTGTGAGTTATTGTTAGCGTTTGTGCTAAAAAAAGAGCGGATATATTTGTGGACTTGGCCTGAAAAGGAGATTTCTCACAATGAGCTGCTCCAATTTGAGTCGTTAATAGAAGATCGAAAAAATGGGGTGCCTATCGCCTATCTACTGGGGAAAAGAGAGTTTTGGGGACTGCCGCTAAAGGTTACCAGAGATACGCTGATTCCAAGACCTGAAACTGAACTTCTTGTGGAGCTAGTGCTGGCAAAGGTGTCGGAGCTCCAATCGTATCGCATCGCTGATTTAGGCACAGGCTGTGGCGCTATAGCTCTTGCACTTGCCCGTGAGTTGCCTGAGTCAACAGTGGTGGCGACAGATAATTCTTGGGCAGCTTTAAGAGTTGCAGAAGAGAATGCTAAAAGTCTTAATATTAATAATGTGCAATGTATGCAGGGGACTTGGTGTGAGCCGTTGGATGCAGTGGCTTTCGATTTTATAGTCAGTAATCCTCCTTACATAAATAAGAGCGATCCTCATCTTAAACAAGGTGATGTACGCTATGAACCAAGATCTGCCTTGGTGGCTGAAGACCAAGGCTTAGCTGATATTGAGGCTATCATTCGACAGGCACCCTTACACTTAAAGCATGGCGGGATGATTGCGTTTGAACATGGTTTTGAGCAAGCCGTACTGATTCGAGAGCTATTGCAAAAACGGGGATTTTCGAGTGTTGAAAC
>JAESQG010000407.1 GCA_016765265.1 Pseudomonadales bacterium
CATGGACCTAATACCTGGAGCGGGTAGCGGGAATCGAACCCGCATCATCAGCTTGGAAGGCTGAGGTTCTACCATTGTACCATACCCGCTTTATCGCCAGATTTAGTTCTTTACCTGATCATTGGAATCTTATCCATCCAAAGATAAGCCTCCCTTTTAAAACCTAAAACTAAAACAATCTAGAAGGCGCCAAGCCCGCTTTAGTTTTATGTCTCGTGGTGGAGGGGGGTGGATTCGAACCACCGAAGCTTACGCGTCAGATTTACAGTCTGATCCCTTTGGCCACTCGGGAACCCCTCCTCTGTGCGAGGCGCTATTTTGCTTATGCATCGCATGTTTGTCAACCGCAAGGTTTCTACAAACAACTGATTCATATGGAAATAAATTCCACCCGAACCACCCGATAAGCTCCGAAAATGGAGCTGGTGAGAGGAATTGAACCCCCAACCTGCTGATTACAAGTCAGCTGCTCTGCCAATTGAGCTACACCAGCATTTTTTCTATAGAGACTCAACAAGTTAGCAGTCACTAAAAATAGGCTGCGCATTTTAATGAATTAGAATGCAGAGTGCAATCATTCACAAAGAGTTTGTGTAAATTTTAGTGTAGATCGCGCTCTTAAAAGGTCCATTATTTGTTTCTCTATGTTTTTCTCATTCTCACTTGCACCAATTTGAACCCAATACTCGGTGGACTGACGCAAATGCTTTTCTAGTACAGTGTCGTATCCTACCTTCTTCATATCAGTCTGCACTCCAAGGGCAGACTGATATTGTTTAAATAAACCTAGCGATATTGCATTTGTTAACCGACCTTGGGTGATAATATAGCTGTCGATTCCTTTTGCCTGCAATTCTCGCAATTTTCGAAGCGCCGATCTTCGTCCCTTAAGGGGCGGTATAATCACCCAGGTATCATTAGATTGCTCTAAAGAAACTTCACTCAATTCGGCCCTTATTCCTCGGCCAACTAATTTCAGCAAAAACTCACTTGCAGAGTCCAAGTTTTTAAACGGCCCTGCCGCGGGACATCGTTTACTTGTAGCAACTTGCTCGCTAACAATGTCTGCAATATTATTGGGTTTCGTTGGTGCAATATGGGCCTTCAATGCAGGCACTTCAATATGAGCACGCCTCTCTGAAAGAAGTTTTAATTTCGGTATCTCTGCGGTAATTATACTCTCCACGGGCGCGAGGCGAATATCGTTGCCAATAGTTCCCTGCCTTAGCCATTGATGCCAGCCGAAATACAGTAGGTTCAAAAAAATCGCGCTAAAAAGTATCCATCGCATGCACTGACTCTTCTCTAAAGTTGACCGCTTTCTAATTCACTAAATGCAATACCACCACCTTAGCTTAGACTTACATCGAATCCGCTAATCTTTTAATTCCTTTTAACACCAAATTTTCATCATAGCGCACTAAATCGTTCACAAAAGGAAGGATTTTGGCAGCATCTCCTCCTGTGATAAATGCCTCAACAGGCATTTTTAATTCAAGCCTGAGGTTTTTGATGGCATTTTGTATCAAGGTCACCGCTGTATAAATAATACCGTTATTCACAGCGGCGTTAGTTGAGCGTCCCCACACTGGCTGTGCTTTATCAAAGTGTTCTTCGTCAACCATCACTTGCGATGTGCCTCCAGTCACAGAGTCACGACTCATGGACAACCCCGGCAAGATATAACCACCAAGATGATGCCCATTAGTATTAACTGCATCGATAGTAAAAGCACTTCCTAAGTCAAATACGCATACAGCAGATTGAGCCTGACAAAATGCTTCTCCCATGGCTGCCCACCGGTCTACCCCCAACTTACTCGGCTCTGCATAAGAGTTTTTTACACCGCAAGCAGTACTAGTGGAACAAACATAGGTAGGTTCTACACACCATAACTCCTGGCAAACTTTGGAGATGTCTGTCTTGTCCGCGGTAACACTCCCAATTGTTATTACGTCCACTGTCCTTGTTCGCCCGGCAGACTGTAACTCATTTTGTATATCCTTGAACGCCATTAAGAAATTTTGATTATGTATGATCGGTGTATGCAAATGGGCTGAACCCGCTCCTGTTCTAGCATCCTCACTTAACCATTTCAGACGCGAGTTACCGATATCTAAGACTAGTCTCATCGCTTTAACCTCAGTGAAACTTCTCCACCACTAAAGACCTTAACCTTCTCATCAATCTTCAATTTAAGAGCCCCATTTTGATCGACTCCCATTGCAATACCATGTTCAGAACTTTTAGAAGTAGTTAGTGTGACTTCTTTTCCACGGTATGAGTCTAGGCGAGACCACTCGTCCATAAAAGGGACAAAGCCCCTTAGGGAAAATTCTTCTAACATAAGCAGTAATTCGTTAAGCAAAGTCGCGACAACTAAGTTTCTATCTAATTTCTTCTCCCTTAATGATTGTAAATCGATCCAACTCTGATCAATTGTTTCGCCCTCATCTCGAAGCATCCCAATATTAAGTCCCACTCCTAAGACCACCTCGCAAACTCCCGCTGCATCGCCACTCATCTCAAGTAAAATACCCGCTAATTTTCTCCTCTCATGCAAGATATCATTTGGCCATTTCAAGTTCACGCCATTGACTCCTACCTTACTCAACGCTCCTGCAACTGCCACACCGGTTGCCAAACTTAAACCCTCAAGAGCTGCCGCACCGCCTTGAAACCGCCAAAGTATCGACATATATATATTCTTGCCGAAAGGGGAAACCCAGGTGCGGCCGCGTCTACCACGACCTTTATTTTGCTTCTCTGCTATGCATACGTAACCCGACTCTACTCCTTGTTTTGCCTTTTCTAGTGCAATATCGTTAGTTGAATCAACTACGGTATGTACATCCAAATTACTCAGTAAAGTCTGCGCTTTATGGCTCAAAGCCAAGTGAATAATTTCTTCATTCAGCAAATCTAAGCCACCTCGAATTTGATAACCTTTACCTTTGACTGAATCACACTTCACACCATAATCTGTCTCAAGCTTTTGAATCTGTTTCCAGACTGCCGCCCTACTAACGCCTAAGAACTCACCTAGTTCAGAGCCTGAATGAAAGTAGCCATCTGATAATTTTCTAATTAAGGGTATTGAAGTCATGGGGGGTTTTACTTGCGTCTGAAGCTGTTGTTAATTGTAGTGATTTTTTTGATTTTAAACTATTTTTATCGACTTAGATTAGGCATTAAAGTAAATCAAGGGCGAAAACGAGGCTGCCGGAACAAACCGAAGTCAAAAAAAACCCCAGAATCGATTCTGGGGTTTTAGTGTTTAAAGCCTGACGATGTCCTACTCTCACATGGGGAAACCCCACACTACCATCGGCGA
>JAESQG010000408.1 GCA_016765265.1 Pseudomonadales bacterium
AATGCAAACTCTTTAAAATCAAGGGTGAGTGATGCTCTTCCACCAAACACCACTCACCCAGAGGGTGGGACGATATCGATACTAGGCTAAGTACTGGGCAGGTCTAACTGCTGTTTTTAGGCTTAACTATCTCAGCTATACTCGTAATTTTCGCTAACCGCTGTCGATGTTTTAGGTAATGAACTATAGCAGTATGAACTGCTCGCGTTGCGTTACAATCCCAGCACGTTTCTAATCTTTCTATATAAAGCTCTCTTTCACAAATGTAGTAAGATTTATTAGAGCCGTGCTTAGGGTTAGCAATGGCAATCAGGGTTTCCTTATTTTCAAGCGCCCACAGAATTGCAGCATCAAAGATTTGATATTGAAAGTCTATTTCATAATCAGCCGCGCAGAGTAATTTTAGTTGTGTTCTTTCATCTTTACTTAACTTCAAAGTGAACTGCAATAAACTCTTTTTTTCCTTCGCCATGACTTTTTCAATTTCGCTGTTAATAGAACGGGTTTTTAAGCCGTTGATTTTGCAATATTAAGATTTCGAATTCGAGTATAAATAGGTCATACACCAATGACCCTTTAATTACGGACAAAAAATTAGGAGTAGGACATCCTTAGCATTAGGAGGATCTCTAATGCTAAGGAAATGGTTACGTCGAAATAAAACCCCAAACATACCTGGTACATCAGAAAATTCAGATACCAAATACCCAATAGTAACATCGGGTAAAGTGCTATTGGAGGTCCCCAGTAGAACTAGCCTTGTATTGAAAATAAAGCGATCGTTCAGTATCACTGAAGATGTGTGGGAAAACCATTATCTGTATGCAATAGAGGAGTTTGCTGAATTGGTCCAAGGAGTACCTGCTTCTGAAATACATCACCATTCGGAAGAGGGTGGGTTGATCGATCACACATTGGAAGCACTGCATGCCGGTGTTCGTATAGCGCAAGGATATATGTTGCCTCCAAATGCTGAACCAGAGGATATCGCGACCGGGGCCGATCGTTGGCGCTTTGGTGCGTTTATTGCGATTTTAGCTCATGATATTGGCAAGGTCGTTACAGATATTGAAGTTGTATACCGTGAAGGGAAGGGCGATTTCCAGAAGTGGCATCCCTGGTACGGGAACCTCCCTATGGGTGCCGAATATACCTATAGATATAAACACCGGGCTAACAACTCAAAAGTAGCCAAATCTATCCATGAAAAAGCGGCTATGTCGTTGCTCCCCAGGTTGCTAACCAAGAAGGCAGCGCAATGGATGTTTGAAGATACGGAGTTACTGGCCCAATTGTTCAGTACAGTCACTCATTCGACTTTTGGTGGCCAGGCCATAGCTGAAATTGTAAGAACCGCAGACAGCGCGAGTGTAGGCAGGAACTTGGGGGTCAATACGGGTGTTAAAACGGATCATTCCTATGCAGTTCCTCTGCACGAAAAGCTAATGGTTTCTCTTCGTAAATTGATTAACGATGGCGAATTAAAGAAAAATAAACCTGGAGCTGCTATCTGGGTTACTGAATCTGAAACATGGGTTGTATCAAAAACTACAATGGAAGCAGTGCGCGCTCAACTCATCAATGAAGGCCACACTGGACTTCCAAAAAATGTAGTGCGCCTCTTTGAAGTTTTACGAGACCATGAATTACTGATTAAAAATGATGAGGGAGAAAGTGTTTGGACTGCAGAAGTAAATGACTTTGCAAAAAACTGGCAACAGAAGCTAACATTCCTTCGCTTTAAAAACGAGCTGATCTGGCCGACTAGTAATCCGGATAAATTTGATGGAACACTTACCCCGGTTGATCTTAAAGGAAATCCCTTGGTTGAGTCACTAGAAAGCGCTGCCGGCGTTCAAGATGAAACTCCTGACGAATCAGTTCCTCCTAGTTCAACAGATGATCGAGCACCGAAAGAAGTAAGTAAGCAGCAATATACTCCACCGTCCAATACCTCCGCCAAGGTCCCTTTACAGAAAAATACACAGGTTTCGCAGGGTAATGCGCGAATTGAGGCGGTTAAGCCAATAAATGCGGCTGACAGCAATGAACCGCAGATAGTGACATCATCTGAGGCTAAGGAGCTTTGGAAGTACTCTCGAAAGGTCCAGGAAAATATTCTATCGGACAACGATTTTATTGCTTGGCTCTTACGCGGTATCGAGAGACGAAAGATCCGGGTAAACGAGGCGAAAGCACCGGTTCATATTCTTGATAATCACGTTGCCCTGGTAACGCCGGCAATCTTTATTCAATACCTAGATAACAATTCACTTAAGAAGCGGATCTATGAGAAGAGGGCAGGGGACAAGAAGGTTTTCACCCTATTACAAAGTGAGTTAGAAGCCCTTGATATTCATCAAAGGTCCACACAAGGACAGAACATAGTGAAACTGGTAGTGAAAGGGCAGAGAAGACAGGGCGAGCTACGCGTATACCTGCTCAATAGAGCCTGTTTTCCTTCATTGAACAACTTTTCTCCCAATAATGCGATAAAGATTAAGTTATAAGTATAGTCTACGTAATAACGCTCTGTGTCGCATTCGCATTCAGGCAAGCTTGTTTCCATTGCTGTATTTGCTCTGCATATAACCCCTTCTTTCGGCAGTATTCACCCACCTCTGCTTCGTTTAGACTTGCCGTTTCTAGCACTATTGCGAATTTATCCGAGGACGACCAATCTTTTGGATTTTTGTTATTTCCTGGCACAACACACCCCTTGTCTTTAGCTTGTTTGCGCCAACTATACAGCGTTTGATAAGGGATTCCTGTTTGCTCTGATAATCCCATTGCACTCATATTTTGGGGTGGCATCATCTTTACCAATACCGCCTGTTTTCTTTCTTTTGAATAAATGTCCATGCCGGACACTTGGTATAAATAAGAAAATTAACTATAGTACGTACTAGGTCAGTATTTTTTATACTTTGTATAGAAATATTGACTATATCTACAATGGAATTTGGCATAAATAGCAGTGAAGCTACCTCATGACAGTTATAATTAATATTGCTCTAGGATGTTAGGCACACAGCTGAGTATTGCTCTTGCCTCAGCATGCACTGCTAGAAACAAGATATGAGCAAAGATCTAGAGCAAAAACAATTCAATAATATGGAATATCCAGGAGAACGGCTCGCGCACATCCTAGATCAGATAGGATTTAAGCACGGTCGTGGACGCATAGACGACCTCCATAAGTTTTTGGTAGAGAAGAGACCTGACGTATACGCTGATTTGAAATATACGACTGTAAGATCTTGGTTTCATAATAGTGCTCCCCCAATGAAGAAGATCGATATCATTATCGAAGCTCTCCAGAATGATTATGTAATCCAGTACAATATTTCACAGATTAAAACATGGTGGAAAGTAGGTGGGTATTATCCATTTGCGACCGCAATTGATAGCGAAAAAATATCGGATAACTCCAGTAATAGAGGCGGCTCTGTTCAGCCTATTAGTGAACAGAAGCTTCAGTTTATAGTCATGTCACTAGTCACTGAAGAAACAGGCGACGAATTTAATGAATTGACTGGAGAACAATTGGTTCAAATTAAAGAAAAGGCTATTCAATTGGCAAAGGACTTTGCCGACCCGTTTATGATTGAATGCCCGAGCGAATATATGCGTATGGCTATCAGGGATGCGATGAGGTTATCAAAAGAAAACAATAATCAAAGTTAATCTATGATAATGCCAGTTCTTAACAGAGCCACCGCAATGATTGTGGGTGGCTTTTTAATTTCTATATCCAAAACTACTGATTAACCGTTGGCGCACAGTATTTTCTAATACAGGAATGAGTCTGAAGCAGGTGGATTTATACACCATAATTGCTCATTGGCGATGCCCAGCAGCAATATGGCTACAGTGCTCGCTCAGTGATGTCGATACACAAACATTTCAGCGGCATCCCCTATTATCATCAGGCGACCCTCAATGAGTTGTTTGGTTGCCCTGTCACGGCTTCTACCATTTTTGATCAATGCGAATATGTAGCCAATGAGATATTGCCCATTTTTTATGAAATGAAACGCAAGGCGGCGAATGCCAACTTAATCTACATCGATGACACCAACAACCGGATACTGGATCAAAAACCGGAACAACGACCCAAGCGAAATGGCAAAGGCACACAACTGCGCAGTGGCATTTATACCAGTGGCCTTATAGCCGTTACCCAAACCGGTGAAAAACTCTACCTCTATAACACCAACCTGGGTCATGCCGGTGAGCACCTGGATGACATTTTGCGACTTCGAGAAACGGCTTTGCCACCGCCGATCATCATGAGCGATGCACTGAGCCGCAATCTACCCACCGTTGTCGACAATGCCATTATTGCGCTGTGCAACGCCCATGCACGGCGACAATTTGTGGATGTTGAAGTGCACCATCCACACAAAGTGGGATTGATTCTGGATCTCTATGGCCAAATATGGCGCCATGATCATGAGTGCGAAGACTTGGGCCTCGATGAGGGGCAACGCCTGGCTTACCATAAAGAGCATTCGTTACCCGTTCTGGAAAAGCTGGGGGCAGAGTGTACCTCAACCCTCGCACTGCCCGAATGTGAAGAGCACAGTGGATTCGGTAAGGCTTGTAAATACTTTTTAAAACACGCCGAAGGTCTCACGCAGTTTTGTAAGGTCTCTGGTGCACCCATCGATAACAATCTAATGGAAGAAGGCCTGAAGACGGCAATTCGCTCAAGAAAAACGAGCCATTTTTATAAAACACAAACGGGGGCCGATGTGGCAAACGTACTCACTAGCGTTATCGTCACCGCCTATCGTAATGATATTAATCCCTATCACTATCTTAATTGTCTTCAACGCAACGCTCGATCGGTTAAAGCTGATCCCGCATCGTGGCTTCCTTGGTCGGTCTCAATGCATAGCCCAGAATTGCTTGATTCCAGTTAATCGCTTGTGATCAACAAAAAATAGGCATTAAATGATCAGGTCATGGCTGCTCAATAATATTCAGCGCCATGGCGATGCTGTGAGTTGCTCGGGATCGTAGATTGTTTGGCCTATCTCAAAGAGCAGTTTAAGGTCGGTTCAATTCAACTGACATTTAACGGCGTTATTCGTATTTAATTCGCTAAACCAAGTGATTTTTGATCTCTCGTAAGGTTACAGCAAACCAAACGAGTGTTCGCAGGTAGATGATTCCGGCCATATAGACGATGAGGTGCGCAACTCGCCCCAAAAAGAAAATGGTCGAACCAAGGGCTGTAACCTCATTGGCTTTTCCTGAGATATGAGCCACGATCACCAATATGGCAAATGGAGCGAGGCTTTCTATTAGGTTCAAATGGGCCTGGACGGCGCGGCGCGTCCAACCCGGAACAACCAGCTCTGCCTCCCGGTTGCCGGCACTCCACGTAAATCCGCCTGGCTGTAAAGATCTGCCTGTTCCGTAAATAAATGGCATACAAAGGCCAAGCAAGGCGGTTGAAACCAGCATCCAAAGATCGGTGGTCATAATTTCCTCTATTTGTTATATGTGAGCCTAACATTTAGTATTTATTCATCGTGCAAGAACGCTATGTGAATAATAGTCA
>JAESQG010000011.1 GCA_016765265.1 Pseudomonadales bacterium
GCTTTGTGTTTGCGACCAGTAAAGGCAATGACAGCAAAACAAATCAAGAAGCTGAGAGTTCGAAGTAAAGCGAGTCAGGCCGTATTTGCAGCATACCTGAATACCAGTAAATCAACGATACAACAGTGGGAGCAAGGCTTAAAGAAACCGAATGGAATCTCACTGAAACTATTGAATATGGTGGATAGAAAGGGGATCGATATCCTTCTGTAAAGGTGTTAGCGAAGGCTAAACTGCACTATTGGGGTTCTACCCGGAAAGCCGCCATTGCCTATCTAAAATCAAATCAGTCGCTACATCAGTCCCTACTGAGTAAGGCCATTATGCCGATCGATAATCAATGATGCGGCCCGCGAGACCCTCACCTCATTCTCAATGACTGGATTAAGAGGAAGCGAGTGTATGTCCATTGTATATACATGGTAAAAAGACTATACTGTAGATATCAATCAAGAGTGAGGAGCTCAAACATGGGGACAGTCAATTTGAGAAAGGTGGGCCACTCCTACGTCATTACGATCAGCGCGCAGATGCGAGAACAAATGCAGATGAAGGACATCGGTAACGGCGAGCTACAATACTCTTTTAAAGGCAAACAATTAGTGCTAGAGGTGGGCAATACTGAACCCAACATAGATGATTTGGTGGGTCAAATGAAGAAGGGTCGCCAGCCCAAGGAGATCGATTTAGGCCCTCGTGTGGGCGCTGAGTTAATCTAAACCCATTAAGGAAGACAAACAAGATGGCCGCTTACAAACCCAAACGCGGGGATATGTAAATGACCCCATGAAGAAGGTTTGGATAATAAACTAGATACCCTGGTGACGAAATTAAAAAGGAAAACTTACAAACCGCTGCCATCTAGGCGCGTGTATATACCAAAAGGTAACGGCGACGTCAGACCTTTAGGGATTTCAGCGATTGAAAACAAGATTGTTGAAAGCGGAATAGCACGCATCCTGGGCAGTATTTATGAGGCTGACTTTTTTGGTTTTTCCTACGGTTTCAGGCCGAATAAAAATGCTCACCAAGCATTAAAGGTCATAGGTGACAGCATCCACGGAAACCCTGTGAATTATGTTGTTGAAGCGGATATCAAAGGATTTTTTGATAACGTCGAGGATAATTTACTGTTAGATTTTATGCGTATTAGAATAAAGGACAGCAGTCTACTTTTTCTAATCGAGCGATTTCTGAAAGCGGGATATGTTGATGCCGAACATCTAGTGATAACTGAAAAGGGAACGCCGCAGGGAAGTATCCTGAGTCCAATACTGGCGAACATATTTTTGCATTATGTATTAGATGAATGGTTTAACGACATTGTAGTGAATCATGTGAGTGGCTATTCCAAGTTAGTGAGGTACGCCGATGATTGTGTGCCATGAGCACACAAAGTTGCGTAAGCAGCTGAGTCTGCGCAACTACACGAAAGATGAGGGCGGGCCCCTCTACAGGAGGAGGCTTCAAACCACCTTAAGCTGCGAAGGTTAAGAGCCTTGGTGGTGAGCGTTAAGGAAAAGGCAGAGCTAGACTTTGTCAGGTACATGTTAAGGAGGCGAACGAAAGTGAACCTTTGATGAAGTGTCGAAAGCGTAGTGATGATGTCAAAACCGGGGGGTAGTCGTTAACTCGGGATAAGTTTGGGAGGAACCTGTTTACGGCCCAAGTGGCATCCGGCATGAAGAAGGCGCGAACTTAACATAGGCTTTTGTGTGGAACATGGGAACCTGTCGCCTTGATGCTAAGGGAGATTCTCAAGCAGAGACCCTGCAAGAGATAGAGTACCGATGCAAGGCACAGGGACGGATGGTCTCGTAGTAGTGATGATTAATCTGTAATGGATTAGGAGCGAAGGAGGCTAGTTATCCTGTTGAATTTGATTATCAACCAGTGATTAGGAGATCTTGAACAGAGCGTAGTTGGAGCTGTCAACTTCTAGTAAGTGGGAGGAGTTTTTGGAAACAACAAAACCATTTGAAATTTCCAAGCATGATGTTGTGCAAGCATGGGAATTGGTCAAAGCCAACAAAGGCGCTAGTGGCGTTGATGGCGAGACCATTGAACAATTTGAGTCAGACCTTAAGGGGAATCTCTATAAGATATGGAATCGAATGTCTTCAGGTAGTTACTTTCCACCAGCAGTAAGAACGGTTGCAATACCGAAGAAAACCGGAGGGGAAAGAATGCTGGGCATACCGACTGTTTCAGATCGGGTAGCCCAGATGGTGGTCAAGTTGCACTTTGAACCATTGGTAGAGCCGCACTTTCACGTGGACTCCTACGGTTACAGGCCAAACAGATCAGCACACCAAGCGCTAGAAGTCACCAGGAAACGGTGTTGGCGACATAACTGGGTGCTTGAATTTGATATCAAAGGCTTGTTTGACAACATTGATCATGCACTACTGATGAGAGCGGTTCGAAAGCACACGGATAATCGTTGGCTACTTCTTTATATCGAGCGCTGGTTAACAGCACCGATTGAGTTAGAGAATGGGGCGACAATTGTGCGTGAGCGAGGAGTTCCGCAGGGTGGTGTTATCAGCCCAGTGTTATCAAATTTGTTCCTGCATTACGCTTTCGATATGTGGATGGAAAGAAGTTTTCCAGGCAAACCATTTTGTCGGTACGCCGACGATGGGCTTGTACACTGCCACAGCGAAGCGGATGCGGTGAGGATAAAGAGTGCACTGGCTGAGAGGTTGCGAGAATGTGGCCTGGAAATGCACCCCGAAAAGACAAAGATTGTTTATTGTAAAGATGCCGATAGGAGGGAGGAGCATCCCGTTACCAGTTTTGACTTCTTGGGGTACACGTTTAGACTCAGAAAGTCGAAAAACCGGAGGGGAAAGTTCTTCATCAATTTTAGTCCAGCCATGAGCGCCAAGGCAGGAAAGGCGATAAGGCAGAAGGTGAGGAGCTGGAAGCTGCATTTGCGCAGTGATAAATCACTTATTGACCTTGCCTTAATGTTTAGAGCGAATATTCAAGGTTGGATAAATTACTATGGTCGTTTTTATAAATCCGCTATGTATCCGACATTACGCCATATCAACCGTAAGCTGTGTTTATGGGCGATGAGGAAATACAAGAAGCTAAAGCGCCATAGAAGACGGGCGGAACACAGGCTTGGGGAAATTGCTAAAAAGACTCCGGGTCTGTTTCCGCATTGGAAACTGGGTGTCAGGCCAATGGTTGGATGATGGGAGCCCAGTGAGTCGAGAGGTTCACGCTGGGTTCTGAGAGCAGCTGAGGGGGCGGCTCCCTTGGCTGACTCACCTTACGATATTGGTGAAGTCTCAAAGAGCTGGTGAGCGTGTCCTTGGTAGCATCAGCAATTACTTGCAAAACCGATTAAAGCTTATCGTTAATACGACTAAAAGCCGTGTTGTGAAAACCTCCCAGAGTAAGTTTCTGGGTTTCACCTTTGGTTACGGGCGCATCCAATTGCATCCGAAAACATTGGAGAAGTTTAAACAACGGGTTCGTA
>JAESQG010000409.1 GCA_016765265.1 Pseudomonadales bacterium
CGTTAGCGGCTGGCCTCGAAGCCATGGTGCTCCCTTTTATTGTTCCCGAAGCTAATCGTTTGCCACAATTAAATGCTGCAACCATTCCCAATGGCGTAGATGAAGCCGCTGTGAGAAAAGCGCTATTAAATCAGTACAATTTGGAAATCGGAGCCGGTCTTGGTAGCTTGGCAGGCAAGGTATGGCGCATTGGCCTGATGGGCTTTGCCTGCAACCAGAAAAACGTATTATTGTGTTTAGGGGCTCTCGATGCAGTACTCAGCCAAATGGGGGCAGAGATCAACTCGGGAGTTGCAGTAAAAGCGGCTAATAAACAATATGCCGAAAGCGAATGAGTTTCGTATAATTAGTCTATGCGCCTATATGTGATTGCCTATTTTGCCTGTTGTGTGACTACAGCCTATGCTGCAGACTTCTACGATTTCAGGTTAGGCCCTGACGGAGGCGTAACGGAGGAGATGACCGAAAGAGAAAAAATCACTGACTTCATCAATGTTAAAGACGAACATTTGATGGAAGAAGCTCAAAGTGAGTTAACAAAAGCCATTATATTTAGTCCGGAAAAAGTGCAGTTTAAAGAGCTTAAAGTCATCACTGATCAAAACGGGAAAAAAGTCACTTGCGGCAAAATAAGTACCATCACAATAAGAGGAAAACGCGTCAAATTTAGACCATTTTCCTATAGTGAGAACGGCATCAACATGTTGAAAAAAACCGGTTTTGAAAATAGCCGAGGCAAGTATGGCGACAAACTTCGACTACGCCAAAAAGCCTGGCAGAAGCATTACAAAGCCTTAGGCTGTTAATATTAGTCAATTCCCTTGCTGGCAAACTCGATTAACTACAATCAGCTAACGACTATCCATTAGCGAAAACATTAGTGGGTACACAAAGCCACATCCGTTTCCCCATCCTTCATTTATGTGTCTATACTGCTTTTAGTTGCTTTTTTATTAACCAACTAATAGACAATATATTGCTGACAATCGCTCTTATCGATTAGCTAAAAATGGAGGGTAATTTACATGTCCGACTCTGAAAACGTGACTGATAACGACACCGATAATAACACCGAGAACAACACTGAGAACAAAACCGAGAACAGCTCTGACCAAAAGACAGAAACAGAACCGGTTAACGAATATAATTATTACAGCGAAAATGGACACTTTATAGGTCATAGTGAGGGCATCTCTCCTCAGGAGGATCTATTTCAGCAAGCCCACTATGTCTTTAGTGGTGAGAAGGAAGCAGACAAAAACAATAATACTATTTCCGATATCGAACAAGATCTAAAGAATTTCCGCAAGGAACGTATTAATACTTCCGTTAGCCATATCGGCCGTTTAATGGACCTAAACAGGAAAATTGAGAATCTGGAACAGCTGTTGGAACATAAAAAAACCGAACAGAACACACCCTTAAAGAAGGCGGGTTAATTAGTGTAGGCAGGTTAATTAAAGAATACAGGTTAATTAAAGAAGGCTAATAAAGTGACTGTCTGCGAAGTTACCGTTCGCATTGCTTATATTAGGCAGCAGGCAGTCTACTTTCATTAAACGCGGTCAATAGAAGAAGTACCCAGGCAGTCAGCAATAATAAGCCTCCCACAGGAGTCACCATACCGAAATGTGAAATACCGCTTACGGATAGCAGATACAAACTTCCAGAGAACAATACAACACCCGACATCATCGTCACACTACTCCACTTTAGCAGGGCACGTTCTGGCCATTGGAGCATTAATAGACCCAGTAGAATCAAAGCTAAGGAATGATACATCTGGTATTCAGCACCAGTCTGAAAAGTCGACAATGCTTTTTCAGTGAGTCTCTCTTTTAATCCATGGGCAGCAAACGCCCCCAATGCGACACTTAAAAAACCACTAAGTGCACCGATCGATATTATCCAAGCAGCCATTATCCCTACCCCAGGAAAACTTCTAACCCGAAACCTCGTTTAGTTTTCCTTCCCGAAAAAACAAAAATAATGGAAAGGCAAAGGCGAACGCAACACCAAAAGTAAGTGCAAGATAAACCCACCAATGCTTCATCTCTAAACGTTTTGCTTCAGGTACCATCCAGGTAACAAATGCAATAACCCCAATGGTAAGGTCTAAAGTCAATGAGCTTGATGCTGGATTTGAAAATGCACCCCGAAGAAAACCATCCAAATCAAAAAAACCATCAGACTGTTGCATAAACTGAATATTGAAATACCAAGTCGACACAAGGCCTAAAACGGCGAGGAGTGCATAACCCTTTTGCCGAGCAGAGATGTTTTCCATTTTATAATTCGCTCTTTAACCACACTTCGAGTCACTACAACTCAAACAGGTCATACAACCTTCACTAAATATCACCGCTTTGGTGAAACATTTTGTACACAAGCTTGCATTCACGGGAAAAGCAGAATCAGCAGCCACCTCCTTCGAAGCAGCATTGACCTTCAAAGCAAGATTGGCGGCTTCATTTTTCTTTTCATCAACAAAGGCTTGTTGATGAACATCCAGCTCAGTGGGTTTTATCAAGCCGATAAATTTTAAATGGCGTTCTATCGCATGCCCCATCTCTGCAACCAAGGACGGCATAAAGACGCCACCTTTTTTAAAGTAACCCCCTTTGGGGTCAAAGACTGCTTTTAACTCTTCCGTTAAGAACGTAACATCCCCGCCTTTTCTAAACACCGCAGATATTACCCGAGTTAATGCCACCACCCATTGAAAGTGATCCATATTTTTAGAATTGATGAACACCTCGAAGGGTCGACGTAATTCGTGTTTGGTCCCCTCGTTAAGAACAATATCATTAATCGTTATATAGAGAGCATGCTCGGACATGGGTGTTTTAATTTTATAGGTGGAGCCAATTAAGATTTCAGGCCTTTCCACTTTCTCATGCATCTGAACTACATTGTCTACGGGCTCATCTACAGCGGCCCCACCGTCAGTCTTGCCATTGACGCCAGAGAGTGTATTTTTGACCACCTCATAACTGACGATTTTTTGTTTTATCTCTTTAAGCATTTTTATTCCTTAGATAAAAAGTCATTGCTATAACTTGCCGTAATAACCTTCTTTGAGTGCTTCAAATAAGTTAGCCGCTGTATGGGTTTCTCCTTCATAAAGTATCTCTTCATTGCCCTTCGCTTCCATGATAGAACCGTCCTCTAAAGTGAAGCGATAGACCGTATTCGCCAAATCCTCTTCTCGCACTAACACTCCACTAAAAACATCAGGGTTAAAACGGAAAGTAGTACAGCCTTTTAGCCCTCTGCGGTGAGCATAGAGATAAATATCCTTAAAATCGTCGTAAGGTATGTCTGTAGGGACATTAATTGTTTTAGAAATGGAGGAATCAACCCATCGCTGCGCCGCGGCCTGAACATCCAGATGTTGCTCCGGCGTCACCTCATCAGTTGTCACGAAGTATTCGGGTAAGCCTTCTCCCGGAGCCGCATCGGCATCAATCCAATGACGATAGGCCAACAACTCATAAGATAAAACGTCAACTTTCTCTTTAGTTTTACGCCCTTCCTTAATGATATTGCGGGAATAAAGATGCGCAAAACTGGGCTCTATTCCATTACTGGCATTATTCGCCAAGGTTAATGAGATGGTACCCGTAGGTGCGATAGACGAATGATGAGTAAAACGGCAGCCGTATTTCTCAATTTGATCAACAAGCTCTGAATCCTGTTCCGCCACACGCTGCATATAGCGACTAAACCGCGCGTGCAACACTTTACCCAGCACTCTGTCACCGGCCTTGTAACCCTGCTCTAGCATTTCGGGCCGCTGACGCAACATAGCTTGAGTGACTTTAAACTTCTGCTCTAGAACCGGAGCTGCCCCCTTTTCCTTCGCCAATTCAACACCGGTACGCCAACCCGCCAATGCCAACTCTTTCGCGACCTTATCCGTAAAAGAAACGGACTTCTCGTCGCCATAACGCATTTGTAACATAGCAACCGTAGAACCTAATCCTAGAAATCCCATACCATGGCGTCGCTTGCTAAACAGCTCTCTTTTCTGCTGCTCTAACGGCAATCCATTTATCTCAACCACATTATCTAACATGCGGGTAAACACCGACACCACCTCTCTGTACTGTTCCCAGTTAAAGCGTGCCTCCGGTGTAAAGGGATGCTCGACGAAATGAGTCAGGTTAACGGAGCCCAATAGACAACTGCCATAAGCTGGCAGTGGTTGTTCACCACAGGGATTGGTCGCCCGTATGGATTCACAAAACCAGTTGTTGTTCATCTCATTAACGCGGTCAATCAAAATAAATCCGGGTTCGGCAAAATTATAGGTAGACTCCATAATGCATTGCCACAGGTCCCGCGCACTAACCCATCGGTAAACTCTACAAGCCGTCATCCCTTTTTTATTGATGATATAGCCGTCATCACTGGGCCATGATCGCCAAATAACCTGCTTCGGGTCATTAAGATCTAAGGTGTTAGCCTCTTCTCCACCCTCCTTCATGGGAAAAACTAAAGCCCATTCTTTATCTTGCAAAACAGCTTCAATAAACTCATCACTAATTAACAAAGAAAGGTTGAATTGCCGCAAACAACCATCCTGCGCTTTCGCTTTGATGAAATCATAAACATCTGGATGAGATATATCGAAGGTCGCCATCTGCGCACCACGACGCCCCCCCGCTGAAGACACCGTGAAACACGTCTTATCAAAGATATCCATAAAAGACAGTGGGCCTGATGTTTTAGCCCCCGCTCCGGATACATGCGCACCCTTAGGCCTGAGTGTGGAAAACTCGTAACCAATACCGCAACCCGACTTGAGAGTAAGACCCGCTTGCAAGTTTTTCTCAAGGATATCGGACATGGAGTCTCGAACCGTACCTGACACAGTACAGTTAATAGTTGATGTATCTATGGATGTGTTGGTGGGTTTGTTGATTGGTATTTTAACCATGTTCTTATGTGAGCGTTGGTCAAAATCATGGCGGGTAGATACTTGGCAGAAATCCGCTTGGTGGTGGCGGATTGTGGGCATGATTGTGGTGATTGAAGCCGCAGTGTTGGGCTTGGGTTATCGTATGCAGCCCATAACAGCGCAAATATTGAGTCTTATTTTCCCTGTTTTGGCATTGGTTTTGGTGACCAAATTTTGGCAACGGGTGGTGCATCATGGCAACTGATATGCAAGTTCATTTTGAACGCTTGAATCAGCCCGATCGTGTGGAAGGTATTGCGCGTTTATTGTTAAGACGAAATCGTTTAACCC
>JAESQG010000410.1 GCA_016765265.1 Pseudomonadales bacterium
GCCTACTGCTTTTTCAAGTTTTCCCAGCGTTATTCTTTTATCTACGCTGTTTCGCCTGTCGTTATCTATTGCTACTACTCGGCTGATTCTTTTAGAGGCAGATGCGGGACAGATTATTAAGACTTTCGGCACCATGGTGGCCGGAGGTAATATGGTGGTAGGTGTGGTGGTGTTTCTCATTATTACTGTTGTCCAATTTATTGTGATTGCAAAGGGATCCGAACGTGTGGCTGAGGTGAGTGCCCGATTTACCTTAGATGCTATGCCAGGTAAGCAGATGTCCATCGATTCCGATCTTCGCTCAGGGGTAATCGATAAGGAGGAGATGTTACGGCGCCGACATCTGTTAGAGTCGGAAAGCCAAATGAACGGTGCCCTGGATGGCGCGATGAAGTTTGTTAAAGGGGATGCCATCGCGGGGATTATCATTGTTATCGTGAATATTCTTGGTGGCCTCACTATAGGCGTAATGCAGCACAACATGTCTATGGCTGACGCGGTACATACTTATAGCATATTAACCATTGGTGACGGGCTAGTGTCACAAATCCCCGCTTTGCTGGTCTCCATCTCGGCCGGTCTTATTATCACCCGAACCTCCAGTGAAGATGAGGAGACCAACCTCGGAAAGATGATCTCTGAACAGATCGCCGCTCACCCAAAAGTGATTATTCTGTGCGGCGTATTTTCCATTTTATTCACACTGGTTCCCGGCTTCCCTTGGCTTGTATTTCTTATAATAGGAATAACGCTCCTGACCTTGTCACTACTACCCTATGCGCCTGAGTCTTTCAGACAGCGTTTCAATCTTAAGCCGTCCACAAACCCCTTTGAAAAAGAGCCACCGCAGCAACCATCAGAACTAAGTGCACCGCCCCCTGTTGTGCTCACTATTGAACGCTCACTGATAAACCATCTGAGCAAGGAACAAATTTCCTCCTGCCTTGAAAAATCGGTCACACACATTCGCAACCATTACGGCGTGCCTATACCCACTCCACAATTAGACATTTCCAGCGACTTAGCGGATACAACTTACACCTTGTCAGCACATGGCATCAAAATTGGATTTGGTATTTTAAAAGGAAATAAAACTTTTCATTTCACTCCCTACCAATTACCAGCACCCCGCTCCTCTGAGGAATCACCAGGACTTTCAACAACAAGCGAGTACCTTCCACTACTAGACGGAGAATGGCGGGGCAACACTGACGCCATTCTCAATGGCAAACAAATGTGCGCCGAAGAGCTACTGTCTCATCACCTCACCTTGGCCTTTAAACGGAACCTAGGGCTGTTCCTAGGTATTCAGGAAGCATCGAATTTAGTTACACTTTGGAATGAAGACTACCCTGACCTCATCAAGGAAATGCTTCGGGTAATCGCGCCCCAGACACTCACTGAGGTATTAAGGCGTTTATTACGAGAAGATATCCCCATTAGGAATCTGAGAGAAATATTCGAAGCAGTGACCGATGTGGGTAGTAGGGAAAGGGACATCGTGCTACTCACAGAGCAAGTGCGAGTCGCGTTAAGACAACAGATCAGTGATCGTTTTGCCGGGCCACAACGCTGCATGAAAGCAATGCTCATACATCCTGAACTAGAAACGACCTTACTGGAGGCTATACGCAATACTGAAACAACCAACTCAATCGCTATCGACCCTGAGGTATTTCAACGCATTTTGGTACAGTTACGAGAAACCCGTGTAGCGCTAGCCGAGGAGTGGAATGAACTCGTTCTGGTTGTATCGATGGAAATAAGACGCTCTATACGTCAACTAACGGAAGATGAGTCTTTCACTTTACCGGTCCTATCTTACCAAGAGTTAACGGGTGATATTCAAATACATCCAGTAGGACACTTAAAGGGATGAATAGACAGAAAGGTTATTATGCACAATAGAAGTACATCCTCGTCAGCTATAAAATATATTCACCTCATTAAATCGGCTTTTTTATTGGTGTTTTGTTTTGCGTTGACTTGTTTTCCCGTGCTAGGTTTTTCCCTGCTGACAGCCACACCAGCCCTTGGAGCAGACATTCCATTGTCCACACAAGGGAGTGTACGCTACAACTTGGTGGAAGAACCCTTATCTGAATTCCTACCGCGCTTTTTTTCCGATAACAGTCGTAGCGTAATATTGAGCGATAAGCTACTGCAAGATAAGCGTACGCTGAATGGTCCCCGCCAGGGGTCAGCGGAAAAAGTATTCCGCAGTATTGAGCAGAGTAATGCATTGGCAAGCTATTACGACGGTAACACTTTTTTTATCTACAAAAGTGAAGAGATTATGCATCAATTCTACACCATCGATGCAAGTCACATTAATTACCTTAGGCAATCAATTCACCGCTTAAATTCGTACTCCAATGACAAAACTAATCATGTACGTATCGACCGATATACCGGCCTAACTGAAGTAAACGGAGTACCACGCTACATAGATCGATTTCGAGAATTGATGCGCACTGTTGTGCAAAAATCAGGAGAGACGGTATTCCGCTACTATCCGTTAAAATACGCCTGGGCTACCGACCGCACTTTTACGGCAGGCGGCAAACAAGTCACGATCCCAGGTGTTGCTAGTATTTTGAAAGAGGTGATCTACGGAGCGAGCGGACCCTATAGAGATAACCAACAGACATCATCGCCTCACCAAAAGAAGCCTCACTTTGTGAGAACAAGACCGAATTCGGATTCATCAAATCGGCTTAAGTCAAACAAGTCGAGCACCGAGAATTACAGCAGCCCTATCATCGTTACATCAAACAGTAATACGAGGCAGTCACAAGCCAATATTGTTGCTGACCCACAACACAACGCGATCATAATCCGGGACACACCAGACCGAATACCTTTGTACGAAGACTTGTTGGCCTCACTCGATATTCCTACCAAGATAATTGAAATTGAGGCCACTATCATTGACGTTAATATCGACAAATTAAAACAAGCGGGCGTGGAATGGCGATACGGAAAAGATAATAAAGAAACAATGTTCGCCAATCCTAATTCAAAAACCGATTTCCTGAATGCACTAGGCGCTGGATCAGTTGCAAATCTTAACCAAATTCCTGGGTTTCAATTGGGTGCTATCATTGGCGATCGCAAGCGGTTTATCACTCGCGTGAATATGCTAGAAAGTCAGGGCGTGCTATCGGTTTCTTCGCGGCCAAGAGTAGCCACATTAAATAATCTAGAAGCCGTCATTGAAAGCAGTCGCTCTTTATTTGTGCCTGTTAGTGGGGCATATGATGCCGAGCTATTTGAGATATTTTCAGGCACAGTACTCAAGGTCACCCCACATGTAATAGAAACAGAAACAGGCACAAAAATTCGGTTAATCGTCTCAGTTGAGGACGGTAGCGTTGATACTACGGGCATTAACGGTAATCCTGTTTCTACTCGAAATGCGGTCAGCACACAAGCGATGATTCAAGCGGGGCACAGTCTACTACTAGGCGGGCTCGTACGTGAGCAACAGATATCACAACAACATAAGGTGCCTCTACTGGGCGACATCCCCTTGCTAGGCCGATTATTTAAAAGTAAATCTACCACCTCCATTCATACAGAACGATTATTTTTGATATCTCCCCGCCTACTCTCTCCGAACGGGTCCGAACAACACTTATCAAATTTGCCGGGTCCCGCTGGTGCCATGGCGATGAAAACATTAAAACAACAAAGAAATCTAATGGATTGCGAGGAAAACTGTAATGAAGTCTATGACGTCAAAGCGATCCATCAGTTCTGATCGCTTTAATAAAATGCTAACAAACCAGTCGCTATCATTAATGGTAGTGACTGGGCAGCATAGCAAGGCATCGCTGTCACTGAAAGACCGCGACTTGATTTATATCGGCAGCAACTTGAACTGTGACGTCGTACTAACAGATAGTGGCGTCGCCCCAACACATTTTTTGATTAGTCGTATTGGAGGTGCATTGTGTCTTCGAGCCATTGACGCCGATTTAACGGTAAATGGGGAGCCCGTACCAATATCCCATAGCCGCTACATTACGGTTAATGATCAGATAGAGCTTGGTCATTCATCTGTCACGCTAGTCACTGATGAAGACGATATTGATGAAGACGATATTGATCCAGACGCTATTGATCCGGGCACTATTGATAAGAATAACGACCACTCCAAGCCTCATTTTACTCTCGTCACACCAATAGCGGTAAGCGACACTAGAA
>JAESQG010000411.1 GCA_016765265.1 Pseudomonadales bacterium
ATTTTTATTTTTATTTTTATTTTTATTTTTCTCTCTTATAGTACTTTCTGAGATTTCCAATCCACTTTCGTTTAAAGCCTTACCATTAATGGCTTGTAACGATTTCCCTTTGTCCAACTTGGCCACAACTTGGGGGCAACTTGGCACCAACTTAGTTTGATCTAGCCCCAACTTGGTTTCATCGTAACCCTTATTTTTGAGCGTTTTACTGTCAATCAAGCCCATCAAGTGGGTAAGGTCTTCACTTTTTCCATTATCATAAAGCAGTTCGTATTGAAGAGATTTTCCACGGTGGCCGCTATGGATCAGCAGGTATTCCAGTTCGGTTAATCGCGTGCAATGCACTTTTAATTGGTTATCACTCCAACCCGTAACCTCTCGTATTTCTCGACGGCTAAAGCGGTAATCACTTTGGTCTATGCCATTTTCCTTGCAGGTTTTTTCCATCATTTTTTGAATCAGCTTTAACAGCTTTCGGGTTTGCGGGGGCAGTTCATCCAAGCTTCGGCCCAGCACCTCATGGGCTAGGCGATTGGCGGTTTCTATATCGCTTAGCGTGGCCTCGATATATTCCAGTGTTTTATCACCGTGATTGATGATTTTGGTTTCACGCTGGTATTGGTGCAGCAGTGCAATGCTGTCAATCAGGGTTAAGTACTTTTCATGGTCACGGCGGGTTCGGGTTTTATCGTCTAAAAAAGTAAGCTGATCGGCGTAGGGATTAATGATCGCTAAGGGTTTCAGTAAGGATTGTGCGTTTCTGTGCAGCTTCACCAGTTGCTCTTTTTGTAACTTGGATTCCAATCCTTTTAAGGTTCGCCGCTGTCGTTGCGCTCGATGGATCGCTTGGGTTTGTTCTCGGCTTTCATTCACGGTTAACACTAAACAGCGGTTTAATAATTCCTCATCAATGTCGATGGCCGTGGTGGTTAGAAACAACATCACCGGCCCTTCTACTCGGTATTCCTTTGTGACTAAATCGCCGGTGCTATCGTCTTTACCCGTGCTTGCAATGGTAATCACACCTTCCGACTGAAGAAGCTTCAAGGCGTAACTCGCATTGCTTGCGCCTTCCTCTTCCGCTATCGCCAGTATTTTATTTTTGAGATTGGTTTCACCCATGTAAAACAGGCTTTGCCCTGTCATGGCAGAGTATTGCACCCGTTCGTTTTCGGGCATCAAGTTAAGAATCGCATCCATTAACACACTTTTACCGGCAGCACTGGTGCTTTGGATAATGATCGCCAAAGGACGGTCTAGTTTGCGGCTTCCTGCCGCAAGATAACCCACCAACTTATTGGTGTCTTCACCCACCACACCACAGCGGCTAAAGTCGGATAAGATGCGGTTTAATAAATCAGGGTCACGCAGTAATTCAAGGGCTTCGCTTTGCTCGTCTGCACTTAACACCGGCTTGGCTTCGGGCTTTTCGATAGCGCCTTGAATCAGTTTTTCTTGCAGCTCCTCTAGCTTTAACAAGATTTTCCCCACATCCTTTTTAACGGTGTTTTCTTCCAGAGCCAGCTCAATGGCCGTGAGCTTGATAAAGCTTTGGCGGTGCTTCGCATTGTAGATATCGAAGGTATCTACATGTAAATTTTCATCGTGGTTAGCTAAGAGATTGATTTTAAGGACTTCGTAGTTTTTGTTTTTGTCCAAACCACGAACACGGTATTTTCTCTCACCGAAGGTGAAGCTGATTTCTTTTTCTGTGACTTTGGCATCGGTGGTATTTTTAGGTGCTTCGGGTAGGGCTTGTGCGGGTGGCAATGTTTCAGGTTTAACAGGTGGTAAAGAATCAGCAGCTAACGACTGCATGGATGCAGGAGGTAGAGCAACGCAGGGAGCAGTTGCCGAGGAAGAAGGTTTTTCCTCTGTTTTTATAGGTTCGTTTGTTTCAGCCTCATTAACCAATAACGATATATCCAACTGCCTCTCCGGGGCTTTTCCGTCCCCCATCCATTCTGCACTTCGGATAACAATGCCCAGGCTTTTACTGGCTGGCATAACTTCCAACGCATATTGATTAGCATCCATACCTTTGGGGAAGTTTAAGCGATAGCAAGCCAAGCCTTCTTTCTGTAATTCCTTCGCTAACTTATCGGCGGCATTATTTCCCGCTTCGTCTCGATCATAAGCAATCAAGATACGCTCAGCACCACAGGCTTTAAAGGCGACTAAGTGGTCAGCCGTAAAACCGGAAGTGCCATAGCTGGCTGTCACATTTTTATAGCCATTCACCCAGAAGGTCATCGCATCAATTAAGGCTTCACAGAGGATGATTTCCTTTTGTCCTTCTAAGCCTTCGGCATTCCAGACACCGGCATGAGCACCCGGTAAGTACAGGTGTTGTGCGGTGCCTTTTCGCAGGCGAGCGCCTAATATTTTACGACCATAGATTTCTACAGTATGACCTTCATTGTTAAAGATCGGCACGACAATCGAACCATTAAAATGCTCATGGCCGGATTCTCTTAAGATACCGATTTCCTGTAACTGACCTCGGATTTCCTTACCGGCTTTAAACTGTTTTTCCGGTAGCTGATAACCCAAGGTGCGATTGGCAAAGCCTAACCTAAAACGGTTGATCAACTCGGTATCACCAATGCCACGCTTAGTCAGATAGTCCAAAGCTTCGGGACTTTGCTTTAAGGTCTCGTGGTAGTATTTCACCACATCACGTAAAGCGGTTTGATGATCACCATTGGCGGCTAAGGTGGAAGGGAGTTTTTTGTTGTAGAACGTTTCACTGGCTTGGCCTCAGTGACGATGCCCACATCCTTTTGCAAGATTTCACACGCCAGCCTAAAGCTTACGCCTTGGGTCTTCATTACCCAGTCAATGACCGAACCCGCCGCACCACAGCCAAAGCAGTTAAAGAGGTTAGATTTTGGGCTAATGATACACGAAGCGGTTTTTTCATCATGGAAGGGACAGCACACCGCATAGTCTTTGCCCTGCTTGGTCATTTGGCAGCCTTGACTCTCCACCAAGCGCACCAATGACACCTCAGTTTTGATTCGCTCCAACTGATCGTTTGGGATACGTGCCATATATGAACCCTGTCAAGTAGCTTAAGTTAGATTTTTATAGTATCATTTATGCTACCTTTTGCAAGCCATATAAGAAACCGGGGTTAAGATGCACTTTTCACAACTGAATTTGTTATCGCTTATGGACTTCCCCGAGAGACTGGCAGTGTTATTTCCCAAATTACTGCCGTACAAAAACCCACTTTTCAACTTAATTCTCGTCGTAACAAATCCAGCTAACTACGACAGTAATTTG
>JAESQG010000412.1 GCA_016765265.1 Pseudomonadales bacterium
GATATCTAAATGTCGTAGTTAAGACGGGTCCATCGGCCTGTGCGTTGGTCACTTCGAATAGATTATCATTGGGATCGTAGACCAACCTGTCATTATGGCACTTGACCCCTATTTCTTGACCCCTATTTCTTGACCCCTATTTCTTGACCCCTATTTTATTTTTGTAGATTGCCAAAACTGTCGCACTCATAGAAAACGGTATCGTTCACTAGCTACCGATATGATCGTAGCTTGGTAATTGTTATGATTTTAATTTGGTTGGCCGTGATTATCGTACGGCAGTAATTTGGTAATGTCGTGAATTGTTTACTAAATCGTACGATAATAATTTGGCTTTTTTTATGATGTTAATTTTGCGCGCTACATGAAGGTTGCTATTCTGCCTAACAAACAAAAAAGCCCAGCACAAAGGCTGGGCTTTTTTCACCACATTCAAATCAACTAAATATATTCAACCTGATCAATCTCTAACTCTATATCTCCGCCAGGCGCTTGCACTATTACCACATCATCCACTTCTTTCCCTATCAAAGCGCGTGCAATAGGTGAGTTCACCGATATTTTATTCACCTTTATATCGGCTTCATCATCTCCCACAATTTGATAGGTTTTCTCTTCTTCATTGCCAGCCTCAACAACCGTGACGGTAGTACCGAAAATAATGCGTCCATTATTGGCAATTTTTGTAACATCAATCACCTGCACATTAGATAGCTTCGCTTCAATTTCTTGTAGTCGGCCTTCCGCGAAACCTTGTTGCTCACGCGCCGCATGATATTCGGCATTTTCTTTCAGGTCGCCGTGTGCTCTCGCTTCGGCAATGGCTTCTGTTATTCTGGGCCGTTCTACCATTTTTAAATGGTACAGCTCATCCCTTAAGGCTTTTTCGCCTTGAACGGTCATTGGCACTCGATTCATAATCCTAGCCTCGCGTGTAAATCCTGTAATTTTCTCACTGTTTCGCCTTTACCTGCATCGCCTGATGCCATTTTTACAGCGTTTGATTTCATTGCCAAGCAGAGCGCTTCGCCTCCGGCAATGGTGGTGGTGTAACAAACCTTATTTTGTAAAGCGCTGCGTCTTATCTCAAAAGAATCCGCTATTGCTTTGGAGCCCTCGGTGGTATTCACTATAAAGCTGAGTTCACCATTTTTAATTTTGTCCACAATATGTGGCCGGCCTTCAAGCACTTTATTAACGGTCTGCACTTCGAACCCAGCATCTTCCAATTGTCTAGCAGTTCCGCCCGTTGCACAAAGATTAAATCCAAGTTCTGCCAAATATTCTGCGATTTTCACACATGCCACTTTATCCGCATCTTTGACACTTAAAAATGCTTTGCCTCCGGTGGGCAAGATTTCGCCTGCGCCTAGCTGGGCTTTTCTAAATGCTTCAGAGAAGCTGTCACCCACACCCATCACCTCTCCAGTGGATTTCATTTCCGGCCCTAATATGGGATCAACACCTGGAAATTTCGCAAAGGGAAAGACGGCTTCTTTAACACTATAATATTCCGGTACAATCTCTTTGGTAAAGCCCTGACTTGCTAAACTTATGCCTACCATACAACGCGCAGCGGTTTTTGCTAAAGAACTTCCGATGCATTTACTGATAAAAGGCACAGTACGTGATGCTCTTGGGTTGACTTCGAGCACATAAATATCATCGCCCTTTACTGCAAACTGCACGTTCATTAAGCCAATGACCCCCAACTCCTTGGCCATACGCTTTGTTTGCTCTCTCATTCGGTCTTGCACTTCGCTGCCTAAACTATAGGGTGGTAATGAGCATGCGGAGTCACCAGAATGTACTCCGGCTTGTTCTATATGCTGCATAATACCGCCAATGACGACTTGCTCCCCGTCGCACACCGCATCCACATCCACTTCAATTGCGTCATCCAAAAACCGGTCTAGCAACACGGGGCTTTCATTAGACACTTTCACTGCGCTGGTCATATAGCGACGCAGCTCATCCTCCGTATGCACAATCTCCATGGCCCGACCACCTAGCACATAGCTTGGGCGAACAACCAGTGGATACCCTATTTCCTTCGCTAGTCTCACGCCATCTTCGACATTTCTTGCAGTGCGATTGGGCGGCTGCTTTAAACCCAAGCGAATAATCATTTGCTGGAAGCGTTCGCGGTCTTCTGCTCTATCAATGGCTTCAGGCGATGTGCCAATAATTGGCACACCCGCAGCTTCCAATTCACGCGCTAACTTCAATGGTGTTTGCCCACCGTACTGCACAATAACGCCTTTGGGGTTTTCCAACGCGACTATCTCAAGCACGTCTTCGAGGGTAACGGGCTCGAAATACAAACGATCTGAGGTGTCATAGTCCGTTGATACCGTCTCAGGATTACAGTTGACCATAATAGCTTCATAACCGTCTTCACGCATTGCCAACGCGGCATGCACACAGCAGTAGTCAAACTCTATGCCCTGACCAATGCGATTAGGACCACCACCCAGCACCATGATTTTGTCTCGGTCACTGGGTGCTGCCTCACACTCCTCCTCGTAAGTGGAATACATATAGGCGGTGGTGGTCGCAAACTCGGCTGCACAGGTATCAACTCGTTTATAAACAGGTCTTACATTCAACTCATAGCGATACTCACGCACTTGTTTTTCACTCACTCCAAGGAGCGAAGATAAACGTCGATCAGAAAACCCTTTGCGCTTTATCTGCCACATGGTTTGGCGATTGATATCCGACAAACCCATTTTTTGCATATCTGCTTCATAGGCAACAAGCTCTCTAATTTGCACTAGAAACCAGGGGTCTATACCCGTGGCTTCTGACACTTGCGCTACTGACCACTCGGCGCGAAAGGCATCAGCTACCACCAACATCCGAGCAGCGCCAGGGGTCATTAATCGTTTAAGTAATGCCTCTTTAAGCTCATCGCCCTCTAGCCCGATAATTTGCGGATCAAAGCCATCGTAACCGTCTTCCAGCCCACGCAGCGCTTTTTGCATGGACTCTTGGAAGCTGCGACCAATGGCCATAACCTCACCCACAGATTTCATCTGTGTAGTGAGCACAGCATCCGCTGTGGGGAATTTTTCAAAGTTAAAACGCGGGATTTTCGTCACAATATAATCTATGGAAGGCTCAAAACTAACCGGAGTTTTGCCTCCGGTGATGTCATTTTGCAACTCATCCAAGGTATAACCTACTGCCAATTTCGCAGCCACTCTGGCGATAGGGAATCCAGTTGCTTTCGATGCCAAAGCCGAAGAGCGACTCACTCGCGGATTCATTTCAATTACCACTAATCGACCCGTTTTCGGATCCATCCCAAACTGCACATTCGATCCGCCCGTTTCCACACCGATCTCGCGCAACACTGCGATCGATGCATTTCGCATGATCTGATATTCTTTATCTGTCAACGTTTGCGCAGGTGCTACGGTAATGGAATCGCCGGTGTGCACTCCCATGGCATCAAAGTTTTCGATGGCGCAAACGATAATGCAGTTGTCGTTTTTGTCTCGCACCACTTCCATCTCAAATTCTTTCCACCCAATTAATGACTCATCGATCAAAAGCTCGCTGGTGGGAGACAGATCCAAACCACGCTGACATATCTCATCAAACTCTTCCCTGTTGTAAGCGATTCCACCACCACTACCGCCCATGGTGAAGGAAGGGCGAATGATGCACGGAAAACCTAAAGAGCTTTGGACTTGATGCGCTTCTTCTAAACTGTGTGCAATGTGGGATCGAGGTGTTTCAAGGCCGATGGATTTCATTGCTCGATCGAAACGTTCACGATCTTCTGCCTTGTCGATGGCGTCTTGAGAGGCACCAATCATTTCTACATTATGTTTATCCAAAATGCCTTCGCGAGCCAAATCTAATGCGCAGTTCAAGGCGGTTTGACCGCCCATAGTCGGCAATAACGCATCTGGTTTTTCCTGAGCAATGATCTCAGCAACTGTTTTCCATTCTACCGGCTCAATATAAGTGGCATCGGCCATAGAGGGATCGGTCATAATTGTTGCTGGATTAGAATTCACCAAAATAACGCGGTAACCCTCTTCCTTTAGCGCCTTACACGCTTGGGCACCAGAATAATCAAACTCGCAAGCCTGCCCGATCACTATCGGCCCGGCCCCTATAATTAGAACACTTTTTATATCGGTACGTTTAGGCATGGTTCAATTCACTTAGGCTCAATTCACTTAGGCTCAATTCACTTGGC
>JAESQG010000413.1 GCA_016765265.1 Pseudomonadales bacterium
AGCCTTACCTTTACTCTTATCTAAAGTCGCCCAAACAACCACTGCGTTACCACGTTTGCCTGCAGTACAAAATATTTTTTCACCATTCAAAACCCATTCCTCACCATCCAATGTTGCTGTAGTCTGAACCCCCGCAGAATCTGAACCCACATTCGGCTCAGTGATTGCCATAGCAGCCCACAACTTTCCAAAACGCTCTTTTTGCTCAGCTGTGGCCACCGCTGAAATAGCCGCATTACCCAAACCTACGCCCGGTATCGCGAGCATTAACCCCACACAACCTGCCGCCATTTCTATGGTTGTCACTATACCTGTCATATTGTCCGCGTTGCGGATTTCATTTGTGTCTTCAGGCGTCTTATCACCCGTTAAAGCCGCCATGGGATTATCGCCACCTGCCCCACCACTGATCATTTTACCTAGGGGTTCTAACTCGGGAACACTATCGCAATGCTCAATTTTGTCATACTTGCGAGCGATAGGTCGAAACACTCCCATGGCAGTCATTTGACCCATTCGTTGCATATTTTTAAGGGATTGAGGATATTCTAAATTAATCATATTTCACTCCAGACCGAATTCTTGTGTTGAGGTATTTTATCTTTTGTTAGCATTTGTCTATTTGTTTTAACTGATACATTCGTTTAACGACTACATTCTTTTAACTAATACATTATCTTAACTACACCGCAACGACACCATCCAACACTCCTACTGCTCTTAAATTTCGATACCACAACTCAACCGGATGTTCTCTGCAAAACCCATGACCACCCAATAGCTGAATACCGTTGGTCCCGATCTCCATGGATCTTTCCGCACAAAATACTTTGGCTAAATACGCTTCCTTTTTAAAGGACAGCCCTTGCTCTGCTCGCGCAGCCGCTCGGTACACCAACAACTGCATTCCTTCTAGTTCAATAGCCATATTAGCCACCATAAATGCCACTGATTGACGATATGCAATGGGCTCTCCGAATGCCTCTCGTTCCACAACATAGGGCTTGACATACTCCAATACCGCGCGACAACAACCCACCGCAACAGCACATAAACCAATTTTGCTAAGATCTAAAATACGCTGCAAATCTAGCTTCTTTTCTTCTTCGCCGAGTTTAGCTACAGCATTCACTGAAACGTTTTCCAGAGTAACTCGGCTTAATTCCAAGGGCCGCAATCCCATGTAATCTTCTTTTTCTACCGTCAACCCAGTCGCTCCTTGCTCTACTATAAAACCAGCAGGCCCTTCACCCTCCAAATTCGCAATCACCAAAATAAACTGAGAGCTAGCACCTAAAGCGACCATAGACTTAACACCATTAATCACATACCCATTACCGTCTTTCTTAGCGTTTGTGGCAAGATCACTCGGCTCAAACGTAGCTTTCGGTTCCATGAGAGCGATAGTGGCCGGTTTAAAATATTCTTCCGCCAATGGGGTAAGATATTTTTCCCGTTGATTCTCGGTGCCTTGATCAAGTACTGTATTAATAAAGGCCAGAGGCGTTAACGCACCAATCGCAAGAGACATATCCCCTTGCCCAAGGTCTTCTGCGTTAAGCATATTAGATATTGGGGAACGCTCAACGCCCGCCCCACCATATGCTTCCGGGATGGGCAATATACTCAGACCTAGCTCGGCGGTTTTATTATAAAATCCAGCCGGTGCAGCACCCTCTTCATCGGCTGATCGAGAAATTTCACCTAGCTCGGTTTGAGAAAATTTTGCTAAATTTTCCCGTGTAATGCGTTGTTCTTCCGTCAAACTCAGGTCAAATAACCTATCAGCAGTTTTTTCAGCCATTTTTATTTTCCTTAGGTGGTGTAGCTAGGGTTCGAACTATGGAGGATGGTCCCACAATTAAATTACACAATGCAATGACAGTTTCCATCCATATTGTGTCAAACTGGGCCAATATTAACTAATCTCAAAATACGAAATCGTTTGTTTTTCGGCTACTGGTTAAAACGAGCCGTACAAAAACACGCCCTTTTCCAGATCTGCCTTAGATTGCTTCCACGTTGGGATAGCTTGTACCATGAGCTCATAAAATCGGGCGCTATGGTTAAACTCAATCAAATGGCATAGCTCATGGGTAATAACATAATCTATAACGTGGATAGGGTGTTTGATCAATTCGAGGTTTAGGGTAACGTCCCCTTCAGATGAACAACTCCCCCAGCGAGCCTTCATTAAGCGGCATTTTAACTTCGGTTTTTTGACATCAACATGACTAAATGCTTTATAGCAAAAATCCAATCGCCTTGAGAATACAGCAGTCGCTTGCTGTCTATACCAATTAACAAGCGTTGTTTTAATATGAGCCGTTTCGTCTCCAGGTCGTACGCAGACTTGAAATTTATCCTCTTTAATAGCCGCCTGTCGTGTTTTGCCAGTGGCCAACAATAAGGGGTACAACTCACCTAAATAGGCATGTGCCTCTCCAGTTTCATAGCTAAGATTTAGTTGTCCTGGCATCTCCAAAAAAGCGGTCAAAGTTTTTGTAATCCACCGTTCTCGGCTCTGTACATGGCGACGAATCTCAAAATCGCTACACTGTTTAGGTGATCGAACTACTATTTCTCCGCTAGGGTATACGTACACAGCCAGCGTCTTTCGAGAAGAGCGAATGACTCGATATGAAAGTTGATTAGAGGGTTCTACAACTTTGTCTGTAGGCGTAAGCAGGCTCATGAACGCATTACATCACATGAGGGGACCTTGGTGTTAGGAATAGTTTTTTCGGATTTGGTAGCGTAGTCTTCAGAGTTTTTTGGTTTCGAGACTGTTACACATATGTCAAACCTGTTGAGCTCGTCTTTCTACCCATTCAGTAAATTTATTACCCGCCAACGGTCGCGCGAAATAATAACCTTGAATAATATCGCACTCTGCTTTTTTAAGGTACTCCAGTTGACCTGCGCTCTCTACACCTTCGGCCACTACCTGCATGCCCAAACTATGGCCAAGATTAACAATGGCTTTGGTTATCGCAGCACTGTCATTGTCCGTTTCAATATCCTTAATAAAACTACGGTCAATTTTAATTTTATTAATGGGGAACCGTTTTAAATAATTCAGTGACGAATAGCCTGTCCCAAAATCATCGATCGCGATATGTACACCCAAATCATGCAGACTTTGCATGGTATGAACCGCGTCATCCAGATCCTCCATTAGCGTACTTTCTGTAATTTCAAATTCAATATTTTCTGGTGCTACGTGATTCTCTCTTAATAAACGTCTCACCATTTCAAGCAAGTTTTTTTGCCGAAACTGCACCGTAGACAGATTAATTGAAATGCGGATATTCCGGTTCGCTGTCACCCACCGTCCCATTTCCTGGCAAGCCCTAGCGATCACCCATTCCCCCAACGGCACAATCAATCCTGTTTGCTCTGCCACCGGAATAAACTCAACTGGCGACACTTGGTGTCCGTCTTTTTCCCATCGCATCAAAGCTTCCATTCCAACAAGTTCACCGGTTTTCGCTGAGATTAACGGCTGATAATGAAGGCTGCATTCATTATTATCAAGAGCAGTCGATAACTCGCTAGCAATGGCTCTACGACGCTGTATTGCCACGTTCATTTCCATTAAGAATTGGCAGTAACACCCCCCGCCCTTTCTTTTCGCTCCCGCTAACGCTAAATCAACTCGTTTAAATAATTCTTCATGGTCCTCTGCATCCGCGGGAAAGAACACGCTCCCTATGCTCATGCGAAGGTCGATTCGATTTTCACCTATAATAAACGGCAATTCAATTTCGCGAATAATATTCTCCGCCAATAGTGTCACCATACTTTCTGATTCAATTTCAGGTAACAAAATAGCAAACTCATCTCCGCCTAAACGAGTTAACAAACAATTTGGCGGTAAGATACTTTTTACTGCCTTAGCGACTTGTTTGAGTAAATCGTCTCCTGTGGAATGCCCCAGCACTTCGTTCACTTCTCTGAAATTATCCAGATCGAGCAACATCAGTGAACCGGGCATACCCGTTCTATCGCTATGAAGTAAGGCCTGCTTTAATCGAAGTCGCAATTGGTTTCGATTCCCGAGTCCAGTTAAAGAATCAAAATTTGCTTTGCTCTTAAGCTGCCGCTCTATTGCTCTAGACTCAGTAATTTCTACCCCTACGGATAATAGTGCTTCACTATCGGGTTCTTCATCAAAACTGTAGGGGATTTTTGTGGTTCGGTAGTAATGCTCCTTTCCTTTCGCGCAGACAATATGCTCTTCAGCAACGAACACATGCTTATCATTAACTATCACTTCATGGTCTTCACGTAAGTGTCGGTGATTATCTTTTAATAAATTACTCGCTTCTTCTCCGCTAAGGCTAAGCAACTCCTCTACAGCACAATCGAACAAATCGGCAGTGGCCAAATTCGCCAAGAGAAAGCGACCCTCAATATCGCGCATATACACAACGCCAGGGACCAAATTGATAATCTGGTTTAACAGCGCATCATTGTAAAGATGATCATCTGTGTCATTGGAGTATTCTACAGAATCAACATCCTCAAAAAAGGTAGCTATCGTCCCATCTACATCTCTTCCTGCGATCAAACGTATCAACCTATTTTTTCCCGCACTGTGTAATTCGCCCATCGACCACCACCACACTGACGTCTAACCCATTTACTATTAGTTTAGCCGGGATTAAAAAAACAAAAACAGTACATGACAAAACATTACATAAGTCATCTTCATTTGTTTCTGATCTCTTTGAAAGCTAGCCAACGAAGCTTAAATACGAGTTTATTTCCCTTGTTACTTCATTTTTTTTAGCTATTAACGCGACACGGCATATCGAATCCAGCTTGGCTGAAATCTGTTTACATTTCTATTTTCTATTTAATTCAACCACCTTATAAAGATATCTACATCCCCCCCTTTTTTGACGTTTTTCTTTATCGTAAATCGGGCCATCAAACTGCCAGGGTATGCGTATTTGTTCTTAGTGTACTTGTAATATTACCAACCAATTCTCAAAACATGAGCCTATAGTATTTAGTAACAGCACGTAAACAGTTGCAAAATTTTAATTTCTGATTCGTTGTGATGTTTGTTTTAGTTAAAACTCACGACGATGTTTTTAGGATTATAGTGTTGAGTTCAAGCCCCCAAATGGTTTCATTAATAATTGGTCAATCGAAAGCTAAGGGATCGCAAGATTCTTGTTGTCGCCGGACTAAGGAGTATTTGCATGTCTGAGAAAAACCCACTATTTGTTCGTAAGGTACTAGCAGCCGCTATATGCAGCATAATGTTAGCCGCATGTGGAAGCGGAGGTGGTGATTCCGACACAACAACCTCAACAAGTGACGACACGACTACGAACACTGGTACCGGCACCACCAATAGTGATGGAGAGACTATATCCTCGTTAACCACGGGCATCGAAGTTCCTTCAGAGATATCAGCTATCCCTGCGGACTCGACTAGCTCAGGGGCTTCTCTGATGAGTAGACTAAACAGAATCTCGCGAGCACAAGCGACTTCTGAGTTAGCTAGCACTTCTGATTATGCACAAGCCATACCCAGCATCTACGTTGAAGAACGTGCGCTAGAACAATTTGACATAATCGAGGAAGTTTTTGGTGCCTTGGCCCAAACAAATTACGCCGACGAAGAAAATATTAATCAAGGACCTTATCAAGCTGTGATCTCCTGGAAAGGAGAACAAGATGGTAAGGACATCAAGCAGCTCCAGACTTGGACAATTGAGTCACGCATGATTGTTATGGATCTGCCCTCGGATGTCACCAGCAATACCACGGGTGACGTAAACCGACTCTTCGGCTGGATTCCAGAACGCGACCGTATGACAGGAGAAGAGGAACTGATAAAAATGGAGCTACTAATCTATTCAGCTCCAGACAAAGCCGACGATGGTTCACTCATCAACTACGGTGAGTGGGATCTAAATGTACTGATGGGCGCATCACCCACTGGCGTAGACACTATTCCTGCTGAAGGCGCATCAAAATTCTTTGCAGCAAGTGCCCGCATCGATGCCAATGGCACCAGCACCTTACAAGTACATAACCGTTTCACAGAAGAGTTGGGCGGCCCAGAAGGCAGCATGACGATTTCAGACGAAATGAAAGGCGTACTAGTGCGTGACGGCAGCAATGGATACGGTAAAGTCTCTTATCCTGATTGGGACGCTTGTTTCGGCGGCGGAGGCGGCGGCTCTATGGATAACCCTTGCGCAGATGGCATTCCCTCAAATGTTGCACAGTATGCCTATAACGGTAATTATTTAGGTGTGCAGGAAATTAACGACGGCACCACGGCTGACGCGGTTTACAAAGATCGTAATTTACAGGGTGCAATCCGTATCGTACACAGATATGACCTCTTCTACGCAGATGCCGATGCGGATGCGGATGCGGGTATAGCCGAAGGCGATGATGTACAAAGTCATCTGAATTTTGGATTTCCTGTTACCTTCGAAGCAACCGCATCGGAAGACGAAAACGTTTCCTTTGAAGAGTTTGCTTACTACGGAGCGTGGCAAGGGCGTCATCAGTTGTGGGGACCGGGCACTATAACAGCCACCACCAATGGCACCGATGGCACCACTCTCACTCGTCAAGATGTTCGTCCTGGCCAAACGGCCCCGACTTACAAACTGAAAGAGTTTGCCGGTACCTTCACTTCCCGTAGCATGATTGATGCGAGTTTGAATGATATCAAAGATATTGCGGTGGAAACCTTTTTAAACGACCATTATGATATGTTCTACAAGACGGATGGTTGGTATTTTTGTGATGGTGGTTTTATTGATTGGGGGGCAATGCCTCCTATTTGTCGACCCAAGGACGACCCCAACGCAGACCTCGGTTTTACTGCTTTAGCAGGCGTTGATGGTGACTTAGGAACATCCGATGACGACCCTTTGTTAGCACAACTTGCCGTGAGTGATAGTGATCGTCGCTTTGTTAACATTGGCTCTTGTAACGAAAACGGTTGTAATGACTACATGTATTTATCAAGTGATCCTAGCGTACAAGGCTTTACCTTTACTAGTGCCGGATTCTATCCAGCCGAATGGGGCTACCAAGGTCAACAACCCACTGCAGGTGGCACCATCTTGATGCCCGCTGACGGTATGAATATGTGGGTTGACATTGGTGGTTCAGTCTATATCACCTACACCGGTCAATACTCTGGTGCAACGACCACGGGCTGGGTGATGAAAACACTGGAAAGCTTTGACAATGATACTTGGACGCCCACTTTTGCTACCAATGGTGACTCTGAGTTTACGCCAGAAAGAGGCTACGAGTATTACATGCACACCAACGGGCAAAACTACATCGTCACCCGTACTGGAGACAGTACTGGCAGTGCAGATGCGTATAACGCTCGATTAGAACTGCAAACAGCGGCTAACCCATCGAATACCGATACCTCAAATACCCTCTTGCCCTCCGGCACATCTTACATGGCTATGCCTTGGAATCCAGACGTTAAGCTTGAGCTTGAAGATGATCCCACTTCAGCTAACTATCTGTTACTTGTGGTGCAAAGTGATGCTACAAGCACCTACAACGCTGGAGATGTCTATACAGAAGATACTTGGGGCCTCACCGCATTCAACTCTAGTGATCAACCATTGGATGCTACCGGCACCGCACTCACTGTTGACGATTGGGGATGGGTAGATCCTGAAGCTAACGCTAATCGTACTGCGGTTCAGTTCAACTATGAGTATGCGGGTAACGATGGCGATAACTGGGGTAAGCAGCAGTTTCTAATAAGTATGTCTGATAGCTCATACATCATTTTATCTGATCCTATCAATCTCACTGACGTCGCCCTGGTGGACAACCTCGGCAGTGCCGTCACTCCTAACGTCAGCCTACAGTACGACGGATGGATGCATGGTCTACCCGACATGTACCACCAACTTGAGCGCAACGGCTGGAGCATAGAAGGATTGGGAGAGAAAGTACGTCGTCTAACGGAAGGACAAGTGGTGTCTGATGGTGTTGGTACACGATACTTTGTTAAACCCATGGAAATGAGTTTGTTCTTAGGTGTCGTAAATGCCTTCCCTAACGGTACACAACCTGACATCTCAGCAGCTGACACCGTTAACTTAGATAATGTACCCAACTACACTCACCACGAAATGGGCGCTCAACCCACAACTAACGCTGACGGTGATCCTATCGAAGTAAAATACTCTGAAGGTAATCCTTTAGACGCAGAGTAATTACTTTCCACCATTACCCTTTTCCCTAAACCATACAGCGCCCCTCGGGGCGCTTTTTTTTACCTCTAAGCGTTTGTTTTTCGACTATTAGATAGACCGTATCCCGTAACTGCTTACACGAATATATGGCTAATTCAGCCCCAAACCTTTCACTTATAACTTTTACAAAAGGGACATAAAACAACACTCCTTTAGCGCCCTTCTTTCTTTAGTCATTCAGTGAAAAGAAGCTACTACTTATATATACGGTCTGAATTGTACAGATCAGCAGTAGAGTGAGTAGTAAGGGCAGTAGCATGCAATTTAAGGAAGTAGTTGCTGTAGTTGTGAATGCCGATGTAAATGCCGATGTGAATGTCATTATAAATGTCGTTGTGTCTGTCGTTTTGTTCTGCATTTCAACCTCAGCATTAGCCTTAGCGATACCAGATGACGCCATAGGTCAAGCACCAGATTCCGAATTGAGAAACGACTCTTCTCAGTTAATTGCGCGATCTGATTTTAACGTTCCGGAACAAAGCGCGGCTGTTCAAATTCGCCCGTTTACAGACGATGCTAATAATTACTATAAAATAGAAACCACTTTTTCCATTGGTGTTAGAAGAGGTGATTTCGATTGGAATATTGCCAGTGATTTTAGCGGTCAAAACCAGCCAAACACGCTATCAGAATTAAGTTATACCAATCTAAGCATTACAGAGACCAGTTTTGACTATCAAGTTCGCAAGCTCAAGGGCGCGCTAAAAGACATCTACTTTGAAACTCATATTAGCGCAGGCTATATCGGAAATGGGACAATTCAAGATTCCGACTACGACGGCGATAACCGTAGCCAAGAGTTTAGTCGCAGCCTCTCAAATCCCGAGGGCTCTTTCACCTTCAATCTGATCAATGCGGTGGGGCTTACCAAAATATTTTTCGACCAATGGCGTGTTACCCCCTTACTGGGCTACGCGTATAACGTTCAAAGTTTCGTTATCCGAGAAGGTGAACAGGTGCTTGCCACCTCCCGACGCACACCATCCATTGGACAATTTAGCGGACTCGATAGTACCTATCAGGCTCAGTGGTTTGGATTCTGGTTAGGTCTTGTTACACAGGCTGACTTTAACAAGCATCATTTCACCTTACGCGGACAATTCCATTTTCCTGAATTTTACGCCGATGCTAACTGGAATCTGCGTAGCGATTTCGCCCATCCTAAAAGCTTTGCCCACTTCGCCGATGGCACAGCTGTCTCTGTGAAAATTAATTATTCTTACCAACTCAGCAAAAAGCTTAAGTTCCTCGCTAGCTATCACAATGAGCGCTGGGAAACACGTGATGGTATCGATACGATCTATTTTGAAGACGGTGATACCGCATCCACCCGCCTCAACGAAACAAACTGGAAGTCTTCTAGCTTTAGTATTGGAATAGTAATATTGACGGACTAGAAAGGAGAAGGTTGGCTAAAACTAAACGCCATCTGTCATTCTATGTAGTTCAACATGCCCAGTTGAATTCACCGGTTCATCGGTTGTGACTATATTCTTTGTATTAAAACTATTTTCTGCTGTAATCCCGTCTTCCTGATTAGCAATATCCGACGCATCATTGAGCATAACAAAGTTCACTTCAGTAAAAATATTAATCTGCGAGTCATACACTTGAGTAACATATCCTTCTTTGGAGGCAAATATATCGTGTCCGTAATCTGACAAATTATTAATAAAATAATAGCCATCCCCGTTGGTGTAGGTCACCCATTCACTACCCATTACATCCGTTACTAACAACTTCGCACCGGTTATAGGACTGCCGTTACCATCAACTACCTTGCCGTGATACTCCATACAGGCTGACAACAGCCCAACGGATACGATGGTAATAGCTTTTATCACCACCCCCCAAAATTTGGTCATACCTAACCTCGCATTCTCTTATTGCTCGCCATGTACACAATCAGTATATAGTGGTAATTCAGTTGTAGTAACTACACACTTTAATGTGGGATATTTTCCCTCGGATAGTAACACCTGTATAACCTAGCGTATATCTGACTAATTTCAATTAAATAACTTTATCTCAAAAAACATCCAAATCGGCGCCGCCTATGGTCGCTTAGTCTGGTTTTTAATGTAAGACCACAAGGCTAAAAACCGTTACATTTTGATAGCAAGCGAATACTTATCATTCAAACCAAGTCCTCTGACTGTGCACGGCAGATTTGCCATCTTGTTAATTCACTGGAATACTCTCTTTCCACCATCTCCTTCATCAGATATCAAAGGGCCTACATTCAGCCTATGAAAAAAGCATACCTGTCTTTTCCTCCAATAGAGCCAACCGGTTATACGCTGAATTTTCTCCTCAGTATGCTATGCCTATGCCTTAGCCTATCCCTTAGCAACGTGGCCACGGCAGACAAGCCACTATGGGAACTGGGAGGAGGATTGGTCTATGTCAGTGTGCACAGTTATCCTGGCAGTCACCACAAGAAAAACTACACCCTTCCTGCTCCAGTGCTTCACTACCGAGGCGAACGACTAAGAATTGATAGGGATAGTGTTTATACTCCGTTATTCAAGAGCGAGCGTATCCATATAAAGGTTAGCGCCGACGGTACTCCACCAGTGGATAGCGACGATCTTAGCGTTAGAAATGGCATGCCCGATTTAGACGCGACAATTCAGATGGGGCCATCAATAGAAATTCTTCTCAATAAAACGCATCGAAAACAGGGCGGAAAGTGGACATTTAAAATACCCCTTAGGATGAGTATCGCCACTGATCTGTCACACGTAGACGACCGAGGATTGATACTCAATCCAAAACTTAATTACAAACGAAAGTTTACTGCTGCAACTGGCCCCCTCTCTACCAACCCCTTAGACTTTCGTTTTACT
>JAESQG010000414.1 GCA_016765265.1 Pseudomonadales bacterium
AACAAGGCAAATCAAAAACGACACGCTGAAGCGCGCGTCTGTTTGCGACGTTGAAGAGATTAAGTGCCCTACTGAATGTTGTTAGGAATATGAAAAGATTTTAGGGTTTTCCTTGTTAGTGGTAGCGTAGAGCATTTGAGTAGTGTTGCTTTAGGAGAGTGAAAGATTCAGCGCTAGTCGGTTTATTAGATATTGGCTTCGTTGAGTAGAGATTTAAATTTTAGTGGATGTCGCACGCTTGGGTTTTGGTGCAAACATCCGAGTAGAGGGCGGCTAAAAACAACTTTGAGCTTGGTGCCGGTAAGAACATTGATAATTAATCAGCAGTGTACTGATGTCACGTTTCAACAAAGGCCGACTAAAGGGCACATCTGCTACGCAGCTGAGTCTCTAGCGGTCAGCGTAATGCATAGGATAAGGGGAGATTAGTGTGCTTAGCTGGTTCAATAAAATGGTCAATCCATGTATAAAGTTATTACTTCAATCACCATTTCATATTCTTCTAAGCAACACGGTAATGCTGTTGACGTTCACGGGAAGAAATACTGGGCTGCAATATACAACACCGGTGATTTATGTGCGAAATGGCAGCCGAGTTATAGTTGGAGTTGGACAACCAGAAACAAAGAAATGGTGGCGTAATTATCGAGAGCCTGGGGACGTTACGCTCCTTATCGGCAGCGGTCACGGATGTAGATCCGGAACGTGTGTGGCGACACGCTAAATTCCCGTTGACGACATCGAAAATTCCCGCCTGTGTGTTAGTGTAGCACGGTTATTTAGCCTCCTTTTTTGTCGGTTTTTTTTGAGTAGTTTTTTTCCTTTTACTTTTCTTTTTCTTAGCGATTTCGGTACGGTAACTCGGCGCATTTAACTCCAGTATCGTTGAGTGGTGTACCAATCGATCTATCGCCGCGGCTGTCGTCATTTTGTCTTTAAAGATTGATTCCCAGTCCGAGAACTTTGTGTTGCTCGTGATCATCATGCTGCGCCGCTCGTAGCGTTCGGACAAGAGCGTAAACAGCACATCGGTCTCTTGTCGCTCGTAGGGGACATAAGAGATGTCATCAATAATCAACATATCGAGACGATCAAATTGTTTGATCAACTGATCCAGCTCAAGGTCACGTTTGGCCCGCAGTAGCCTCTGCACTAAACTGGCGGCACTGGTGTACAATACTTTTCGACCTCGCTGACACCACGCTTGTGCCAGTCCAATACACAGATGAGTCTTACCGGTACCAGGATTACCGAACAGGAGTAGGTTCTCGCATTGATCAATAAATTGGCCACCACGCAACACCTCTAGAATACTCGGTGATAGACCTTTGACACGCTGTAACTTAAATTCCTCTATTGTTTTTAAACAGGGTAAGTGCGCTTGTTTGGTTAGCCTTTGAATGCGCCGCTGATCTCGATCTTCCAGCTCCAGGCTAACCAATTGAGTAAGATACTCAAGGTAGGTTTGCCCGCTCTTCTCGCAGCCATCTGCATACGATAAATACTGTTGTGCCATCGCTTTGAGCCCCAGCTTTTTTAACAAACCCTCAAGATTATTAATGTCGGGCATTGGGTTCACCTCGCGTTGGGAGCAGCAAGTCGTATTCAGCCAGATCCGGTTGATCTATCTGCACGATAGGGACCTCCTTGTCTGGACTCCTAACCAGTAGCTGCACCTGCTCTAAGGTGGGGGCCATAGCGCTAGTCAACAATAAATCAATGGCCAACTCGACCTCATACTCTGAGGTGTTGCCTGCGCATTGTAGAACCGCCAGGTAGAGCTTATGCCCACCGGAGGGAGAATGCTGGATGAGTGCATCATAGGCTCTTCGAAAGACAGCACTTGGAAACAAGTCATTACGAAAACGATACCCCTCGAATGCGCCGGGTTTGCGTAGCAACTGGTTAATCACATGTCGATAGTTAATGCCGGTTTCTCCAGGCTCCTTGCGTACTATCGCTTCGATAAAATGCTTGGCATAATAAATCTCTAGCTTATCGGGATAGAGCTTTATCTCGACTCTTTGACCAATGAGACGACTGGGTACCGAGTAGGGTACGGTCTCAATGGTAATGAGACTTTCTGGTGAGACCGTTGAGGACAGCGTTTGCGGGCGATACCATCTCCCTTGCGGTAACGATTTACACTCCTTGAGCTCCTCTATCAGTTTGTCTTTGCGTCCTCTGTTGCGCTGCTCAATCACTTCAGCTAAAAATGCCTCGTAAGCCTCTCGGTTGGAAAAATCTTTGGATCCACGCAACATCAGGCGTTGTGCAATTTCTTTTTTGATCAGATCATTACTTTTTTCAACACTGCCGTTCTCATGGCTTTGCCCCGGATTGTTGCGACTTGGGCTCACCTGGTAGTGATCAAGCACCTGAGTCCATCGCTCATTGAACTCGCGTCGACTTCCCAGTTTGTGGGTCGCTGCACTGAGGTTATCAGTGCGGTGCTCTCCCGGCACCGCCCCGAGTTGCCATACCGCTTGCTCGTAACCGGTGCATAAACTCTCGAAGCTTTCGCTAAAACAAATTGAGGCCGTTTCCCAGCATGAATAAGGTAGCATGAAGTGGAACAATAGGTGGTTAAAAACCTCGCCGGAAAGGGTGATCTCTAGCGAATTCATAACGGTGTAATCAGACTGACTTTGCTTGCCGGGCTTGAGCGATTGACGGAAGATCACCTCTTTCTTGGGACCTTCAAGAGCCCGCCACCGGCGCACTTTTCTTTGTAGGGTCCGTAGGTGCTTGTCTTGATATTGCTCGGGGTATTTATCGATTAACCATCTCAATATGATTTTTGCTTCTAGCCCAGGAGCGTTGTCAAGAAAGCTCTCAATCTCGCTCCATTGGGAGTCGAATAGCTGAGCTTGAGTGCTGGGTTGAGGGGACTTTTTCAGCTCTGAAGGCAGCTGATTAGCCTTGAGGTATTTACGTGCTGTTTTGGGGTCCATTCCTGCTCGGGCAGCACCCGTTTCTTTGGTGTACTTGTGTTTTTCCTTCATCAGTTTCCCTACCTGCTTATCGGAGCATGTCATTCCTACCATCCTTGACTCAAGCGCAATTAATGGATGGTAAAAAATGATAGCCTAGTGATATAAATTAGGGAATTTTCGGTGTCGTCGTCGGGAATTTAGCGTGTCGTTACACAATCATGCTAAGGTGCGTCTGGCTTTAGTGATCTGTCAACTCAACAGGCGGTAAATCCGGAATCTATCAAAACACTTTCACTTGTGAGTATTAAAATAAAGGGCTAACTACAGCTGCGGTGCAAGGGTTTCGCTGCATAGTTGTATGCAAGCGGGCAATTAAAGAGTGTTTGAGTAGTGTTTAACTCTGTAGTCATTGAAGCCAAAAGGGCTGAGCCAATTCCCTGACATTTGGGTGATTTCCCGCTAGAACCTTGTGTAGTGCAAGAAATTTACGAGATGTAGTGTTTATGGTTTCAAATATCCCTCCGAACATCATGATGCCCTTAAAGAAGGTGCTTTATTTATTGATGTTTGGCCCAGCTTATATGCCCTATGCGGCGGTTCAAAACATGCACTTATCAGGTTACTATGATTTTTTTGCCTGGTGGGTCGGAATCGGATTTTTCTGTGTGGCACCAATTATGGACCACATTATTGGAAGAGATCTAACTAGTTCCCATCCATAAATAGACAATTTTCAGAAGCCACTAGTTTTGTCTGATATATAGCCTGTTGAAGTTCTACTGAATTAGCGGAATAACGTTGGCTTGCCAAGAATCGATCAGTTTTTGCTCTGCTTGCTGTATTTAAGACGTACCTTTACATTCCATCGGTTGCCCAGACAGATTTTTAGTTTTATTTAGAACCGTTAGCCCTTTAGCCTGACTGCTGGCGGGCCATTCGAACTAAGTTGTAACAAAGCACCGAAGACCAAACAAAGGCTTTGAAACCTTCAAGGCCTTTCCACATTGCCTTGCCTGCACCGAAGGCTCTTTTTAATTGTGAAATATTTCCTTCTACACCGGCTCTAAAATTTCGTAGTTTCTTAAATGTTTTTATTTTCACACCCATCTCTTGATACGAAATCCCGACGCGCTTATGAAACACCGCGTGCCTAAGGCCCATTGCTCGTGCGTCTTCAACATTTTTTTTACTCGCATACCCTCCATCACAAACTGCTGAGCAGGGCAGTTTGTTGTACTTTTTTTCGTGCGCCTCTAGCACGGGAAGAAATAAACTCTTGTCTCCTGGGTTCCCCTCTTCAATTGAAAAATAGGTAATAAAGCCACTTTGTTCCGTACTCAGATTAACCTTGTGTCCGTAAAGCACTTCACGAAAACCTTTAACAATGACATCCGTATGATCTTCAAAAATACTGACCACTTTCTCTGATG
>JAESQG010000415.1 GCA_016765265.1 Pseudomonadales bacterium
CATTGTACATCAATTTCTTAACTGCTGAATTTAGGATTATGGACCTAAGAGTTGAATCCAAGACATTAAAAAACCCCGCCTGAATAACTATCTTACAAGCCAGTTTCTCCTGCCCCATCGCAACACATTTATATCAATTGGAATGGTATATAATCAGCGCGAGAATAAGCCCTTCAGACGGCATATCAGAAATAGCAGAAAAGTGGTCGTGGGTCTAGCAGTAAGCGGTATTGGGGAGTAAGGCCGAGGGGTAAGCTAGAGTTATCACTTTAATTAGGTTATGGAAGATTAAATATTGCTCTTTACCTACTTCAAACCAGAGCCGCTGTTTTAAACAATGAACTGAAAGACCATTTCGAACGATGTTATCCTGGTTTGAAGATTGGCGACAGTGGGGTGATGTTGTAATTTTGAAATCGTTATTCTAACATATGGGTTCAAGTTATTGGCCCACTTTAAAAACCGTTACACCTATTTGCAATTCGTCTCCCAGTCTCAGCTCGTGTTGTTTAAAAACCCGTTGTTCATTTTGGTATAGACCATTTTTGCTATTGAGATCTTCCACATAATAGCGGCCATTTCGACGAAAAACTTTAGCATGAAATCGTGAAGTTTGTTGGTCAGATATAGTGATTTCACATGAGCGGTAGCGACCGATAGTGAGTGGTTCAGACCCGATAGGATATCTTTTTTCTTCACCATCGTTGTAATAATAAAGCTGAAGATCTGCGAGCGCGTCATTAGATTTAACGCCCGCCATTGTTGCTGATGCGTTATCAGTATCCATCACCTCGACGTCCTTAGATTCCAGATCAATAGCGTTTGAATTTGGCAAAGGTCTTGTGGGCGGTGGAGGAGCACCGGGGGCTAGGACGGACCATGCTCCAGTGGCATTCATATCTTCTTGTTGATCATCCTCCTCGGGCGTGTACTCTACTTTCGACGGCGTCGGAGAACTCTGAGATTTTGCTCGTTTATAAAAAGTAGGGAAAAAAGAAGGTTTTTGCTTCGACTCATTCACGGCACTGTCATACTCAGAGAGTGGAGACCGAATCTCGGGCTCTACAGTGGGAATCTCATTGGGGACTTCAATAGGAATCTCAAATGCCGATGTCAGCTGGGTTAAATAATCTTCGTCTATTCCATCGGTTATAGTTCTAGGTACTGAGGTTTTTTCCGTCAGATGGTGTACCACATCGTCCAAAGCAATCGTGGGCAAAGCCTCTAACATTTCACCTGCCGACTGATAGCGGTCCTCAGCATTATAAGCAATTGCTTTTTGTATAACGGTTTGCAGTTGTGCCGGCAAGGTATCCATGCCCTCAAGCTCGGCAGGCTGAACCGCTTTCCACCGTGCAATTAGTTCGTAAGGTTGGGTGACAGCGTAGGGACGATGGCCAATAAGGAGCTCATATAATATCACCCCTACAGAGTAGATATCAGATGCAGGCGTAACCGACTTCATAAATAAATGTTCTGGAGACATGTAAGCCGGTGTACCCGCCGCAAAAACCGTCGTCGTAGAAGTGGTATCTTGGGCGTGATTATGAACCGATTGCGCAATCCCAAAATCCACTATCACCACTTTATTCTCTTCAGTGAGCATAATGTTGGAAGGCTTCACATCACGCCAAATGATATTTTGTTTGTGCACATACTGTAAGGTTTCCAGTATTTGATTAACAATATAAATTGAGGTGTATTGATCTACAGGCTCATCTGCGTTCAGCGTTTCCCATAACGAGACCCCCGCAAGGTACTCCATGACAATATAAATATGATCGCCATCCACTTTGCAGTCGTAAAGGCTAACAATACCGGGATGCCTTAGTTTTGAAATGGTATTGATTTCATCTAATAAATGACTCTGTTGCGCAGGGTCTGAGGAGAACGCGCGACTAAAAAGCTTGATGGCAACCGTTTGATCAGTATGCTGATCAAGGGCGCGATACACTCTTGCCGAAGCCCCATACCCGATCTGTTTCAATAGCTCAAATCGACCATCCAATACCTTCCCCACCTCCTTTTCTTGGGGGTGTGTTGTGTAGTCATTGGCACTGTCTCTATAGTATCCAATTTCAATCAGTCTACGAGTGGCAACTCGATACGTTATTTGACTTGAAGCAGATGCAGCCCCTGGCAAAAAGGTGATCTCTTTTGCAGGCGTAACCAATTTAAGATACTGGTGTGTTATCAGTTTTTTTATAAGACCGTTAATGAGGATATTCAGCAGCTCAGCTTTGGGTGCAATGGTTTTATCTAAACCTTCAGTGGCCGCCTTGACTAAATCTACTCTAGTGAAATGTTTGCCACCGTAGGCAAGAATCCAGTCGAGTAGATAAAATAGGCCCAATCGTTGTCGATCAATAATATCTTGGCGGCGTTCATTGGCATAATCACCAAAAAAGTCTTCTTCGTTTTCGCTGAGTAGCACATGTAGATCCGCAAAAAAAACAATTTTTCGTCTTTCTTCTTCACTGATCTCCAAGTTACAACGAACGCCATCCCATTTGACATTTTTGTAAAAGCCACGAGCGATACGCCGAGGGATACCTCTGCCGCTATAGGCAAGATATTGCTTGAAATGCTGATACAGCTCCGATTGGTACTGGTTTAAACCCTGCAGATTGTCTATCCACGGGTCACAGATGGCATCTACATCAGTCCATAATGCAGGTAAATAATGGGCTTCAGCAAAGACACTTTCGTAAATACTATCACCGCGTTTTACGTCTTTTATCCAGCGGTCATGAAGCGAACGACCCGCAACAAATATAAAGGTAATACCCGAGGCGGTAAAAAGGGTTTTAAGAGACTGGATAATGTTAGTGAGCGGAGATTCTTCGTCATCAGCGACTTCGATTTTATCTAACTCGTCAAAAACGAACATGATACGCAAGGTGGCCTTTTGCTTGGGCCAGAATGGAATAGGCTTAGTTCGTATGTAAAAAGGCTCACTCAACTGTTCAGACAACTCTAGAAGATCGTTTTCTGCACTCCGCTCATCGTAAGCCAAATAACTAATGTCTTGCTTATTCGACACTGACATTTTAGAAGACAAGCTTAAGATTTTTTTGACACCAAAAGTGTGTTCAACTCTACTCGAGGCTTCAAGAGCTAGACTCGCAACGGTTCTGGTCTTAGCCAAGTCGAGACTTTTACGCAACTTAGGCGGTAGTTTGCGGAGCAAGTCCATTTCCCGCAGAGTAGCGTGAAGTTGGCGTACAATGTAGTGCATCAACTCCATGCCAGTGGCGGGCCTGGCAATATTTAGATTAGTGTTAACGAGATACTCTCGATGAGAATCATTTTTATTCTCTTCAATTTTGCGACGGATTTTACTTACCACATCACCCACAAAAGTGGTTTTGCCAACACCGCGATAACCTGTAATTAAGAATGCGCCACCATCAGAGAGGATGATGCGGTTAGCTAATCGATCTGCTAATTGTCGTCGTTGGGGAGAGGCCTGCTTGGTTACGTAAGAATCTTTTACAATATTGGAGCGCTGAGAAAACCGGAAATCTTGTACGAGTGGCGTTCGCATAATGACATCCTTAGATGCGGTTTCTATATTGATTCGAAATCGAATAAGAGGACTAACTATAGCAAAGATTATCTAGGGCGGGAATAAAGTCACTTTGTGAGACCAGCACAAAATCACAGTTTTGTGCTGGTTGGTATTTTGATTGGCTTTTATTGGTTACTGGTTATTGGTTACTGGTTATTGGTTACTGGTTATTGGTTACTGGTTATTGGTTACTGGTTGCTTTTGGATACTGGTTTGTTTTGGTTATTTAATCGTACTGGTTATTTAATCGTACTGGTTATAGAAAGCCCGATTCAATCACCGGAACTTACTAAAATCCGGCGCTACCGAAACAATCGGTTAAAATACCTTTTGGAGATAGGAGCTCCTGAAGTGATTGTTCGAAATGAAAAGCGTATGCTTCAGGAAGCAG
>JAESQG010000416.1 GCA_016765265.1 Pseudomonadales bacterium
ATTTACTTTATGAAGGATCTTTTATTATTTGCCTTTACAAAGCTTTTACTCAATGTGCGTTCTAAGGCATTTCTATCCGTTTTATTCTGTTTTACAGCGGCTTTTCTTTCCGCTTTTCTCGATGCACTTACAGTCACCGCTGTTATCATCAGCGTTTCTGTAGGATTTTATTCTGTCTATCACAAAGTGGCCTCAGGCAAGCACTTCACCCATGAGCACGATCACTCAGATGACACATCGATACACGAACTACACCGTGAGGACCTAGTTAACTACCGTTCATTTCTTCGCAGTTTGATGATGCACGCTGCGGTAGGCACCGCATTAGGCGGAGTTTGCACAACGGTTGGTGAACCACAAAATTTATTGATCGCAGGTATTATGGAGTGGGACTTCATTACATTTTTCAAAATCATGTCACCCGTAACCATACCTGTTCTTATTGCTGGCCTTATAACCTGTGTGTTGCTAGAAAAATTGAAATGGTTCGGTTATGGCGAAGAATTAAAAGAAAATATTCGGCAAATATTGACCGATTATGATAACGAAGAATCTAAGAAGCGGACGGACAAGGATGTAGCCGCGCTGGTCATTCAGGCTATCGCTGCACTGATACTGATTTTTGGGCTTGCATTCCATGTGGCAGAAGTGGGCCTAATAGGTCTTGTCATCATAGTCTTTCAAACTGCCTTTAATGGCATCACGGAGGAACATGCCTTGGGTCACGCATTTGAAGAGGCACTCCCGTTCACTTCCCTTTTGGTGGTTTTCTTTGCAATTGTTGCTGTTATCCATGACCAACACTTATTTAATCCCATTATTTCAGCTGTTCTAGCGATGGACATAAGCGTTCAGCCTAGCATGTTCTTCTTAGCCAACGGTATTTTGTCGGTAATCAGTGATAATGTGTTTGTCGCTACGATATATATTACCGAAATTGATCGCGCTTTCCTCGCCGGCGAAATATCAAGAGAACACTTCGAAAATTTAGCTGTAGCAATCAATACCGACACCAACTTACCCAGCGTCGCCACGCCCAATGGACAAGCGGCTTTCTTATTCTTGTTGACCTCATCCCTAGCGCCGCTCATCAGACTATCTTATGGTAAAATGGTCATTATGGCCTTCCCCTACGCCATCGTTTTAACATTGGTGGGCCTCTTCTGTGTTTCTCAATTTATAAATTGATTTAAAATTTTCATTCCTTCAACCAAACACACTGGCCCTCTGTCGCTTTGTCGATGCCCTCCAGCCTTGCCTCATGGAAATCGATCTCCGCATCCGTGGCCCGAACTACTAACAAGTTCAATTCACTGTTCACGCGGCGAATAAGCTCTCCCCCATTGATTCCGTCACTCTCTCCAGCTAGTGATAGAGTTGTTTGTCCACCTGTCATTGCCAGATATACGTCCGCCAATATCTCCGAGTCAAGTAACGCTCCATGAAGATCACGGTGATCGTTATTTATCCCGTAGCGTTTACACAGTGCGTCTAGACTGTTTTTTTGACCCGGATGCTTTTCCCGGGCGAGACCTAAGGTATCTAAAACAGTACAGAAGTTACTAGTGGGGCCAATGTCTTTTCCTGCTAGCTGAAACTCCTGATCCATAAATCCCACATCAAATGCGGCGTTGTGTATTATCAATTCCGCACCCGCAATGAACTCAACAAATTCAGCAGCGATTTCATCGAAGACGGGCTTATCAGCTAAAAATTCGTTGGTAATACCATGTACTTCCATGGCGCCATCATCGATTAATCGATCGGGATTAACGTATTGGTGATACGTTAATCCCGTGAGTTTGCGATCGACCAATTCAACACAGCCGATTTCGATAATTCGGTGACCCTGAGCATGTTCTAGCCCCGTGGTTTCAGTATCCAACACAACTTGCCGCATAGGTTTTCCCTGCTGAACGATAGTGGGGTAGCGATAGCGAGATACCTGTCATGAGCTCGCGCTACTTAGTCGATGATATAACAAACTTTAATGTTTGCCCTTACGTTGCGGCTGCGCCACGGGTACTGTGACAAACGGTCTTTTTGGCCGCCAACGAGGGCGTATCGGCGTTACGCAGGATACACGTTTTTTCGCTACCAAAATATAGACGGCTCCAAAGTGACGCAACCACATATTAGCCAATTGCTCAACACCACTAAACCTTTGTAACAATGACTCGCTCATAAACGGAGGAAAGTACAGCGTGGTCTCAGATCCTTCCACTTCAAAATCAAGGAGGTTTAACCAATCTGACAGCTTAAAAGGACTAACAAACCGAGAAGACCAAGGAGAACGCCTAAATTTAAGGGTAAGAAAACGCCACACGCCCCACAAACTCCACGGATTAAACCCCACTACAACCATGGTACCGCCCGGCATCACCACCCGCGCTGTTTCTCTTAGAATCTGATGAACATCTAATTCAAAATCCAAGCTGTGATGGAGCAAAGCCACGTCTACAGAGTCTGTTTCAATCGGTAGCGCATCAAGATTCGCCCGAACTTGTGATATCTCGCTACACTCTTGCTTGACTGGGGACACTCGAAATTTATGAGATACGGTACTTGAATTCAACCATTCATGAGGAACCGCCACACCAGCCTGCAACAAGTGGTAGCCAAATAGACTTGGCAGCACCTGGTCTAACAGTACCCTCTCCTCGTTTAAAACGCGCTCACCCATTCGAGTACCAAACCATTCATCCAATTGGATTTTCACATCAATCGGAGTTTTCTTATCCCGCTGTTTAAATAATCGAGGAAGCGCCATGGTTCACCACCTTTATAATAACTACCCTACTCCTGTTATTTTGGACCAACGACTTCAAAAAGTCACCAAGGCTTAGGGGCAATTTAGCATCATACATATTGTTCAATAATCACCAAATAAATTAACTCAAAACCTTATGATGAATGATTTATAACGGTTTTACAGTCGCTAATCAAAGTGGCCTATTGCCCAACAATAGGATGATCACTACAATAATCATCAAGTCATCTATGCTGTAGATGAGCAGATTTTTAATAACACAAGAAGTAACTCCACTTTGAATACAATTGAATACAAATTTAAGCCTCACCTTATTTTTTCTCGTTATTATGCCAGCCTATTGCTTTGCTCCTGGTTGATTTGCTCCTGTAGCATGTTAAACCCAACAGAAGAGGAAACTCAGTCTGCTGCGCTCAAGGGTAATCGACCTTACACTCCGACAGAAATACTGACTATATCCATCGACCACAAGCAGCTCGATCTACCTGTTGCTGCTGAAGATCAAAAAAGTCTTCCCCCCACTGATATCTGGCCACGGATTAGGGATGGTTTTCAACTACCGCTGAGTGATGAC
>JAESQG010000001.1 GCA_016765265.1 Pseudomonadales bacterium
GGGACCAGGACCGGGTACGGGTACGGGGACGGGACCAGGACCGGGTACGGGTACGGGGACGGGGACGGGTACGGGGACGGGTACGGGTACGGGGACACCCTCCCTCCGGGACTTGTAATCACAGTATAAAAACCAGCCTCGACAACTTTAGCGAGATGATCGAGGCATTTACCCCGCCCAGGATGGACGGGAACGCCAGAACGGCGGAGCCGAAAGCATCGAAAGGATATCGAATGAAAGCAACTGTATACGCGCGTCTCTACTGGAAGCATTGGGCTATTGCCCTGTCCGCCGCCGCCCTTGGGATCTTGTTCCTGTCCGCCCTTGGCGGATGCTCAGCGATCGAAGGCGCGGGGCGAGACCTCTCAGACATGGCGGGTGCCACCCGCGAAGCGATGAAGCAAGAATAGAAACACGCCCCGCCAACGCTGAAATGTTTTGTCGGGGATTGCGGAATAACCCGCGAGGAAAGATAATCAAATGAATGATAAAGATCGGAATACTGGGGACCGGAATACTGGGAGCCTGAATACTGGGGACTGGAATACTGGGGACCTGAATACTGGGGACCGGAATACTGGGAGCCTGAATACTGGGGACTGGAATACTGGGAGCCTGAATACTGGGAGCCTGAATACTGGGGACCGGAATACTGGGGACCGGAATACTGGGGACCGGAATACTGGGGACTGGAATACTGGGGACCGGAATACTGGGGACCGGAATACTGGGGACTGGAATACTGGGAGCCTGAATACTGGGGACTGGAATACTGGGAGCCGGAATACTGGGAACTTTTGCACAAACACACCTTCTCCAATAATGTTCGATAAGCCGTGCCTGAACCACACCCATAAAGATATTGCGGAAGATATATATAAATCAATGCCGTACATAAGTCTGGTATCTTGGGTTCGTTTTTCAAGTATGACCGATGACCAAAAGCGCGAACAAGAAAACGCGGAACACCTTAACGGCTTCTTGCTCGCGTTCGACTCAATCCAGGATGCCGGGCGGAACGCTTGGGAGCAACTCACCCAAAGTGAACGCGATCGGCACGAAAAACTCATTCGCGCCCTCCCTAACTTTGACGCAGCCAAGTTTCTGAAATGCACCGGGATTGATCTGGATTCAATCCCCACTGACCGCCCGAAGAACATTGTTGTAGACGGCGTGGAATACGCGCCAGTCACCAAAGAATAGAATCCTCAGCCCTGCCCTCGGAGAAATCCGGGACGCGGGGTTTTTCAACACCAGCCGGGCAAATGCCCAAGAAGGGGGAACGATGAAAACCGTGACCAAAGTACATATTGAGCCAGAAAACGCCCAGGATCAAGAGTTTGCCCAGCGTTGCAAGGTGATCGGATCACCAACCCTCTCCCGCCTAACCGGGATCAGCACCGGCAAGCTCTCGGCGTGGTACATGGGCCTGAACTTCCTCACCCTCGAACAATACGAGCGACTTCTTCGGATGGTTATTGCAATGGAAAAAGTTGCCGATCCATCGGATGATAGTTAGCCCTCGCAAACTTGGGGGCAACACTGCCACACCCCGCCGGCCCGTCCTAGATCGTAAAGTAGCCCGCGCGACCCAAAACAGAACAGGGCTCGCGGGAAGTGGGGGATCTGAAACCAACCAACCGCGAGCCCATAAAATGTTCCGTCACAGCCCAGCCTTGAAAGGAGGATCAAATGAGTGTACCAAATCCAGATCAAGAAATCAACAAAGCAATAGGGGTTATCGAATCCAAGTTCGTATCCGATGCCCTGAACCACGAATCCACGCCGCAGGAAACCCGATGGTGCGAGATCGAACGCGCCGCACAAAGGGTGGTCGAGAAGTTCGCAGAATGCGAGTTGTCCGGCGCCAAGGTGCCCGTTGGCGCATGGTTCCTGCTTCTCACGCTCAAAGAGTTGCTTGAGAACCCGCCGAAAGATTGAGTTCGTGTAAAAACTTTACAGCGTAAACCGCGATAACACGCCAAAACTGGCTATAATCACACAAAACAGACTCTTTGGACGGTACAAGGGGTGAACCGAAAGGAAACAGAATGAACTTCCCATCAAGACTAATAGACACACAGCTTGTCGTGACCGCTTCGGAAGACGAGATCCGCGACGAACCAATGATTTTTTGGGGATCGTTTGACTGGGCATATAAAAACGGCGGGCCACTGACCCGCCAAGCCATAGTTCATATGTGCAAGATTTGGCCCGACTGTGACGGTGTTATCGACACGCGATCACATATGCTCATGCCGGGAATGTACCCGTGTATACCCGGATGGCACCTTGACGGCAGACCGCGATATCCAGAAACCGGCCAGCCAATTTTCAGTGAGGACAAGGCTGGAAGCGCGATGCTGTGTGTTATTGGCCCTAGTGCGCTGACCGAGTTTGTCGTCGAAGACATTGAGATATCCAAATGGTCGGCGACCCACACCTATAAGTCATGTAGCGAACAAATAGCCGAAATGCGCCCGTCTACCCAAACCGTCAAATCTGGGCACCTATATCAGTTTGATGGACACACATGGCATCGAGGAATGCCCTCGGAACATCGGTGTTGGCGTTGGTTTTTTCGCGCGTCTATCAACGATGGTCGATCGCCGGTCAATGAACTTCGTACACAAGTCCAGGTCTATACCACGATTGATGGGGGGTGGTAAGAATGAAACACACAACCAAATGCGTCCTGTACGCCCGATATTCACCGAGGCCGACCGACAAACTCGCCAACCTTGCCACCGCAGACCAGCAACTTGATGCGTGCCGCAAGTACGCCAAAGAGAAGGGCTATGAAATCCTTGGCGAGTTCCTTGATGAACAGGTATCCCGAGATGCCGAGATCAAGCCACAACTCGATATGGCCATCGGCTCCATTCGGCGCGGCCAGGTTCTTGTGATTGCCAAGCCAGACCGTATCGGAGGCGGGTTCCCGGCTGCAAGCCTGTACAACTACTGCGATACCCGGAAGATCAGGATTGAAGCGGTTGAGGGGGGGCTCAATGGAGACTCACCCGAGGCCAAAATGATCCGAGACATCACCGCGATCGTCACCCAATACGAGCAACGGATCATCAAGAAGCGGACCAGCACGAACATGCGATATCGCCAGAGCAAGGGCCAGAAAATGAGCAACCTTGCGCCCACCGGGTTCAAGGCACACCCCGCCGACCCGAGCAAGTGGGTGGTTGACCGCAAAGAATCCGCAATCGTCCAAGAAATCTGCGCAATGTACGATCAAGGGCTCAGGGCACCGACAATCACGAAAATGCTCAACGAACGGGGCTCAAGGCTCCGTGACAACCCGTGGAACCGATGCACCGTGCGAAGGATCTTGATACGAAACGAGAAGATGACCGCCGTGGCGTAAGAATATCGTATAATCAAGTATCACAACCGCCGGGCCTCTGTCTTTTGACACGCTATCTCACGGCGGTTTTTCTATGCGCCCACCCATATTGACAAACAACGCCCATTCGGTGTACTATGTTGGTAGACACAAACTTGAAACACTCGGAGAATGCACATGGGCATACCAAATCATTACGCTTTTTCGTCGGCAGGCACCAACCTGTCCACTTTCTATAGGCTATCTAACCGTGGAATCCCCTCTGAAAAAGCGGGCGACCAGATCGGGCGACTGTTTGCCACCTCGTTCGCGGACGGCGCAGCGGGCACCGCAACTCTTGTGCTTGCCGACAAGCGTGGTACGATCCGATACCTGCAACTCGATGCAACCATCACCCCTACAGCCGATCGAAGCGATGCAGCAGGCACCGCAGGGGCATACCTCTGCACGGTCGATGTGAGCGCAACCGGCAAAGACAAGTTTGATCTCATGGGTGCCAACGCTGAACTCGACTGGTTTATCGGCGTGACCGACATGGGCGGGCTTACAAGCCTCGATCTGTACATCGACTACTCACCCGCGCTATGACCCAAGGCCGCAAGTCCAAGCCGTTTATCGCCTACCCGCCCGATGGGGGGGATGAATATCGTGGTGCAAGCCTTAAGGATTTCTGTGATTCCCAAGGGCTTGTCTACGCTTCGTGCTCGGCGTGCTGTGCTGGACGACAAAAAAACCACAAAGGATGGAGATTCCAATGGCTCGAAAACAGTGGCCCAAAGGCTCTCCACAAGCCCAGTGGATCAACGCCAACCGTGCAGGCCCCGCCCGAAACGACCGACGCGCTCGGGTTTCTCGACGAGCCCTTGCCCACCGATTCAGCCTCAAGCGATACAAACGGAGATGGCACTGTTAGCACCAAGGACAGGATCCGAAAGGCATTCAAGAAACTCTCCGAGATGTGTATGTACTACTTGGATAACCCGGACGAGACACCCGCAAGGTGGAACCCCGATGTGGTTCTCCGTGTACTCAAGGGCGAGGCTGAGGCCAACGGCATTGACTGGTCGAATATCGCCGATGAACGCACACCACTCGAAAAAGCCGCTGACAGCTACGATGCCATGCTTCTCGATCCTAGCGCAATCTACGAGAATGTCGATATAACACTCGATGCCATGATCTTTGGGTGCGAGGAATCAACCCGGCGAGGAATGGAACAGTTCGAGCGGTACAACAAGATGAAGGCCAAGGATCTTGTGCGTGCTGGAACGGTGCCCGAAGGTGAAGATCCTGAGGAACCGCCCGGCCCAAAAACAATAGCGGAGGCGGGGAAACAGTGGATTAGCCGCCTCCGCGCAATCAAGGACATACGAGACTCAATCACAGATCCCCCGACCCCCGGACTCAGCCGAAAAGAACGCATCGTCTACGAAGCAACCCGCCTCTTGCGGTTCATGCTCTATGTTTCCCGATCCGACATTGGAGATAAACAGTTTCGGCTACGGGGCGACATATACATTATCGGTGACCCGCATGTAGAGATGTCAATGTCACTTTGGCTTTCAAGGGAGGGGTACGCCAGAAGCGAGTACGGGCTCGTCGGACCTGGCGATCTCATCGGCCCCGACGGTGCCAAGTTCGAGTTCGAGGGTATCAAATACGAAGGCGTGATGCTTTTGTACCCGCCCCGTATAGGCAAATCAAATGTTATTGCAATGGATATGGCACTACTTATCAATGACTATCCAAGATTCCAAATGGGGTATGTTCATCGTGCAGAAAAAGAAACCTCAAAAACAATCAGCAAAACGGCAGCGTTGTTTGACATAAAATCATCCGCAGGAAAAAGAAATCACAGTCTTTACCCGTACAGGCTTGACAAGAATGACAATAATACGACCACGATTCGCGTCTGGAATAAGGAAAAAACGGCAAATCCCAATGTTATTGGCGTGGGCGTGACATCTCGGGGACAGGGCAACAATCTCAATCAAATGTATGTTGACGATGTGACTCACAGGGAAGATCAAACGCAGGCCGCAACGCGAGAAAATATCAAAAAACTCATATCGTCTACATGGCTTACCCGATTCCAAGGAAGCGAAGGTTTCACTGTATTTTCAGGATACCCGTGGCACCATGAGGATGTTCTCTGGTCTTATCTGAAAAAAGCAAGAATCGCCAAGAAAACACTAGGGAGAGAAGGCGTACCACTATGGGTATCAATGAGTCCTGTCGGCGGACCATCAACAAATCCAAAGTTCAAGTCAATCTGGCCGGAGGTGTACGACGCGAAATGGAATAGAAGAAAATACAAACTTTTATCAGACGATTCAGCGTGGAACGCCAACTACATGCTCGACCCGATCAGCGACGAGAACCGCATCGTCCGTCAGGTCCGGCTATACGATATCGAGCATGAATCCGCCCGCAAGTTCATTGAGAACGGCGTTGAGCGGTATGTCTCATGCGATCCAACGGCCAAGGGCGACGGAACCGGCGACAAAGTAGGCTGGGTACAGGCCATGCTCGGGCAGGAACGCATCGAACGGCAAGAGGACGGTCTACGGCGAATCAAATACGAGGACCAGATCCGAATCACGATCCAAGAAGAGTTCCCTGCTACCCAAATGGATCTCTCCAACCGAATCGCCCAACTTGCCAGGGGAGAAGCGATTGACGAGGTATTCATGGAGGTTGTCACCGGCCTCGGATCGGCAACCATCGAGATGCTGGAAGAAATGCACGGAATCCATAGCGTGACCGAGTGTGGTGTTGGGCACAAGAACAAAGAGCAGCGATTGAGAGCGGTCGCACAGATGCTCGAAAACTCCAACCCCATGCTCCCCGCCGTGGTCCTGTTTCCCGCACGCCGGGTCAACGACGAGAACGGGAACCCGACCGATCAACTCGAACCGCTCGACGAGATCAAACCACTCATCAACTATGTCATCAACTTCAAGGTGGCAAGCGGATACCACTCACTCGACGCGCTCACCCAAATGCTCAACAAGTGCCGGTCGCGGTTGGCTATCGCGGGCGGGCAGGTTTCTAGAGAAGCACGAATGGCCGAGGAAAATAAAGGACGCATGAAAAAGCATATTGAGCGTACAATGCGTAAGAACAGCGACGAAACATTGGGCAACCGGCGTTCAATGGCATCGTATTACAACACCGCCGGGGTATAAAAGGGGCGATTATGAAAACAGAACAGATACAACACCTTGTCACACCAAACGCTAAGAGGGTAGCGATTGTCCGCGATACCGTGGAAGAAGTCACCAATGCGGGGATCTACCTTCCTGAGTCTGGGCGCGGACAACTCAACAGCGGGATGATTGTTTCTATGGGCGACGGATGCCCCGAGTTCCTTGAGAACGGCTGCCGAGTGACCTTCTCAGGGTTTGGCGGGTCAGAAATCACTATCGGAGATCGGAAAATCCTGCTTCTCCATGTTGACGACATTCACTGTCGAGTTGATACCGACGCAGAAATCGGGGGGGTATAAACCATGACACCCGACCTACTCGCCTTCATGCTCATTGTCACCGTCATGGTGTGCGCCACCATCGTTGTGTGTGTCTGCCAATCCGCCAAGAACGCGGTCAACCGTGACGAAACACTAGAAGAACTCACCCGTACCGTGTCCGATTTGGCAGCGATGGCATTCAACGCCTCGATGATCCGAGAGGACGACCAAGTAGAACGGATGCGGATCGAAAACAATCCAGACAAAGACCAACGAAAACCACAGATACAGTTCCCAAGCGCGATGGATCGAATGGTTCGAGAATCAAACCAACAAGAGATCCCGCGAATGCAGGAATAGACAGGAGTATTAGATGTTGCATTTTCCCAACCCGCAGGCATTGTCGCAATGGGTGCGCGAACAAATACGAGATTCCAGCACCGAACGCAGGGACATGGAGATTGCTGCGGGCAGATCCAGATCGTACTATATCGGCATCCATTGGCTCCAACAGGGCCAAGCGACCGGGGGATACTCTCGCCTGTTCCGAACCAGCATCAATGACACGGTGGCAAGCGGGCGGATCAAGGCCACCATCAATGAGATCACTGGCAACATTATTCGGATAGCCGCCGCCACCAACCCCGAAAAACTGAATGTGGACGCTCTCCCGCTCCACCATATCACCGGGATCTCTGGCGCAAAGGACTCGGATCTCATGGAAAACTTTGCAAATATGCTGATTGAAAAATCAGGATTGCTGCAATCGGCCAGAACAGCGAACTTTGAGCGAAGCATTGACGGGCGGCACGGCGTAGGCGTCCGCATTCAATCATCGCAAATCAACGGGGTGGCAAACACCAAACTCAAGTCGTTCGAGTTTGACGGATACCGCCTTACGACCGATCAAACCACGCGAAGTGACAATCTTGAGGACAATGAGTTCGTCATCTACTCGGATGTGATGAGCATCCACGCAATCAGGCGGGTGTATGGGGAAGAAGCCTTGTTTGAGGTTGACCAGAACAAGATGAACACGGTCGCCGAGTTGACACCCACAGAACACGCATTCTACTACCTCTCGGGCGGAAAAATGTATGCAGACTACTTCAAGCACTCCAAAGAAAAAGGGGCACTTGTCCATGAGATTTATATCAAGGGCTCAGGAGACCGATTCGACCGCCGGTATGTGATGCTCAGCACAGGCGGGTCAGAAAACGACGATCGGGTTCCCAACTTTGACAACCCCGTGAACCCGATCGGACTCAACGGGATGCCATACATTCTTCTCAACGGGTTCCGCAAGCCGGGAAGCCGGGACAAGGTTTCCGACACAGCCCTCATGCTCGACAATCAGGATAAGCTCAACCTCACGGGCACCCTATTCTTCCAGCAACTCTACGATTATGTCAACAACTCGATCTGGTTCATCGACCAGTCGTGGTTTGGGAGTGGCAGGGCAGACAAGTCAGAGATCATGGAAGAGTTCAACCGGGGCTATGTCTTTGGCAATGCTCGGGATCGCCGAGGTTCGCCACCCGTGCAGATTCAGAACCCGCCGCCAAACCCCGCACTTGAGCAGACCATGAGCAGCATGATCTCTCAGGTCAAAGAATCCGCGTTCCAGTCGAGCGTCCATCGCGGGCAACTCAAGAGCCATGTCACCGACGGGGCGGTTCAGCTTGCTGCGGACCTGGTTGAAAGACCGCTTGATGACCGTGTAAAGGACGATGTTGAGTCGTATCAGAGGCTTATTTCCACAATCACGGCCACAGGAATCGGGATGGTTCGCTCGGAATCCCCCGACCTGATTGTTTCCATGACAAAGCAGGGTTTTAGCAATCAGATGATCGGTGAAATAGGCAATATGGACCCCACATCCATGCCTGTTTCCCTCGCATTGAGAGATCAGGCACTCCGCCCCCGCTCGCGGCAGCAGCGCGTATCGCAGGTTGAGCGAGGAATCGAACTTGGCGCGGTTGATCCGTCAACTTATTCGCGGCTCATGGCAACCCTCGACATGGCTATTGATCCGCTGGACAAAGAAACCATGCAGTTTGCAAACATGACGGCGGCAGGGATGCTCGACGGACAGCCATACCAGCCGATTTCATTGGGCTCTCGGGTCAATATCATGCTTGACGCTCTGCAAAGGGCATCTATGGATACGATCGCACGGGCAAACCCCGAGATCCAGCAAGCGATTGAGGAAGCAAAGATCAGCCAGATGGAAATCGACGGACTCCTGCAATCCGAGGAAGATGAACTGGCACCCGAGCCCGAAGGCCCGCAGCAAGCCGACCTCCAATCAATCCTTGGCGGCGTATCCATTCCACCGGCTTGACACCGCGATCCATGTTGGTATACACTAAGTAAGACAGGTGGCACCCTTGCGTAAGGCCAACCCACCATACACCGCGAAACCGCCAACCCAGCAATGGCACCGGAATCGCCAGAGGTAAAAAACCATGACCGAAACAGATACACAGGGTACACCGTCGCCAACACTCAACCAACCTGCCGTCCAGACACCGGCAGCACTTGAGACACCGACGCAAGAAACGCCCGCATCGAACACGCAGACGACTATTGACCCCACAAGACTCGCAGAACTTGAGCGAATGGCTACTGCTTATTCTGGATCGTCAGAGATGATCCGAGCAATGGCAACCGCAGGAATCAAGACCGCAGATGATATTGCCAGTTTGCAACAGGGCCGCGAGGCTCAACAGTTGCTTGATAGAAACAATATCAACCTTCCCGGCCTTCAATCCATGTTCGCGGGCGAAGCAACGCAAGTTGAACAGCCCGTAGCAGCGATCACAATGGAGGACATCAACGGTGCAATCAGCAATCAACTGACCAACCACAGTGTCAACCAAGAGCATGAAAGCCTTGTGGCATCCGAAAATGCCGGGCTGAGCAAGATTACAGCGGACATCCTCGGGAAGAATACCGACCCGACGATGGCAGGTGTAGTCAAGTTCCTTGTGGAAAATGCGGCCACGGAAGCAAGATCAGTGTACCCAGCGAATCATCCGCTGCGAAACGATTCCTTTGCCCCGTTGAGTGCGGCTCAGATTACCCAAATAGGGCAGGTGGCCCAAAAAGCCGCCACTGGCCTCATGGGATCAAATCTGGTTGCGAAGGCTCAGGCTGCACAGGCAGTGATGGCTGGCCCCGCCGGTCTGAATGGACTCCAATCGCCGAATCCCTCGTTGGGAGACAGCAAGGTTCCGTTCCGAGACAAGTCAATGGCCGAAAAAACAGCAGCGTATTCGATGATCGAGCAACAGAACAATGGAAACCCACTCGGAACCATTGCGAATACACCAATAAACTGACACGCGCCAACGGGTGCGTGATGGAGAATAATCGTGGCACACCCACAATACGACATTGTTGAAACCAGACTCACCAACCTCACTGCATTGCTGAGGACTCAATACGACGCTGATGTACCAGACCTTGCCTATCGGCTTGGTTCGCCTACCGCCCGCATCATCAAGCCCGCCGAGGAAGTTGTCCAGTCGTCCAAGGTCTATCAGATGACCACCGGACACTCGGACTCGTCCCGTGCAGGCAAAGACCTGTCCAAAGACTTTGATGCCCCACGGCGTTCGACCGCTGCACAGGTGAAGATTCGTTTGGATCACACCGACCCAACGGCCAACGATTTTCGTCGAATCGACGCAATCGCACGCCTCTCGATCTTTGAGATCAAGGGTATGAACACGCCTGAGGCAGCCGTAAACATTGCTGAGATGGTTCAGACTGATTCTATTGAATCCGCATCTGAATCCATGACGATCTTGCTCCATGCCGACAAGACCGCCAAGATCGGTGCCCAAAGCGGGACCAAAAAGCTCAATGATGCGGACAACCTGAGCGACGCAAGCACTTACGCGACCGGAAACAATGCCCGAATCCTTGTCACCGATAACTCAATCGGGATCTTCTCCAGAAATATGTACCTCGACTTCTACACTGCAGCAGGTGTATTGGTCGCGGACAACATTCGTGTGACCGATGTGAATGTGGTTGATTACTCAATCGGCCTCGAACACACCGACGAAACCACCACTGCCAACCTCAATGGCCTTGCAAATACCGTCGTGATTTACCGTTCGGGCGAAAAAGACGCAGGGTTCCTTGGTGGATTTGGTGAAACCTTCAAGGCGACCATTGCCTCTGGCGACTCTTGGTTCGGCGACCTTGACCGCTCGACCGCAGCCAACCGCCACCTGCTCCCTATCCGGCTCAACGGAACCGGATCGGCGACTCAGGTAGCCAAGTCTCATATGAACAATATGGCTCGCCATATCGGATACAAGATCCGTGATTCAGGGCAGGCCGTACCCTCGGTTGCCCTGATGGGTATTGATCTCTCTGACGAACTCCGCGAGGGCATTGGCAACAACGCTCTTGTCCAACAGGATGCCGTGAACAGCGGTGATTACACCTTTGGCGAGATGGGGCTTACTTTCCAACACCCCGTTCTTGGTCAAGTGACCATCCTCGGCGATGCGGCTGCTTCCAACACCCGCATGATGCTCTTGAACCCCGGTGACTGGCGTATGCAATACGGCTACACCAAGGGTATTGATGTTGTGACCCGTGGCGCAGGCGACTGGGAACGCATGGAGGGCACCAACACGCATGGTGGTGGCTCGATGTTCTACCGTCGTGAGGGCTTCATGGTCGCTACCCCGTACTGCAAGCGCATCAACCGCCAGGTCGTCACCAACAACTTGATTGGCAAGGGCGCGTCTGTAGCATAAAAATCACCCAGCATCGTAGCTCCTTGCGATGCACCCTTTCGTGGGCGGCGGCTTACCGCTGCCGTCCATTTTATGACGATCTATCCACACTTGTTCAAGGTTGACGGGCGGCACCTGCCTGGCGTACCCGGCTCTCTGCATGGAGAGATAACCAAGGCTGCTATGCGTGTCGGGATAAGGACTGGCACGACCCCTTGGTATCATGCAGGGCTCAGCACAATCCAGTATCATATTGGCGAGAAGCCGGCGGGCGGGCCAGCACAATCCTTAGTGTTCCAAGGCGACAGATACCTCAAGGTCAATGTGGAAGAAACATGCGGACGGATCTTTGGAGCCCGCGTTGCCAAGCAGAACAAAGATATGGCAATCAAGCAGGCTTACGATGACTCGGCGACAAAGATGAAGAAGGAAATAGCGGCACACAACGCCGATATTCGGCCCGAACGGATGGATATGGCACGGTTCATGTTCAACAAAGAAAGACACGGCAAGCATAGCCATAAACAAATACTCACTTGAGTAGGAGAAAATCATGCTACAGATCGGAAACAAGAAAATCAATGTCAACAAGTTCGCTGCTGGCGGCGAGGTCAAAGACTTACAGGCGCACGCATCAGGCGTTCGCACCTTTGAGATTAGGGAACTGGTCACGCTGACAGCGGCACAGACCGTTGACATCTCACACAAGATTCCAGCAAACTCTCAGATCACCCTCATTTCACTCAAATCAAGCACCGGCCTCTCGCTGGCGACCGCAACGCATCTGAGTGTTGGCACCGCCGCCGACCCGGACGCATACCTTGAAACCGCCCTCGCCACTCTCGATGCCAAGAACAAGGCGGTCATTACCCGATTCGCAACACCCGAAGTGATCGCTGCTGAAACAACCGTGGCTCTGGCAACCACAAACGGTTCGGGTGCTGACGCTGGAACGGGTACTTGGGTCGGTTCTGTCCACATCATTTACAACACATACGACGGCCTGCAAGACTTCGAGTAAACCACCTCACCAGGAGATCATCATGGGAAATCCCATTTACGCGATCCGCTCAAGCGGCGCATTCAAGCCGCTTAGCGTTTCAACAGCCACAGGTCTTTCTCTTTCCTCGGGAACCACGAACCACCGAATCAACGCATCCTCTGTATCTATCATTGACAGCATCATTGGTGGAGCGGAAGATGGCCGAAGGGTCTTTTTCCTTGGGAAAACAGGGACATCTTCGATCGTCTTTCGTGACGATCAATCGGGAACCAACCTGAAACTGGCCGGAACATCGTTCTCGATGCTTCAAGCAGACAGCATCGAGTTTATCTACGATGCTGACTCTGGATTCTGGATCGAAATCGGCAACACCAACGCCTAATAGGGGGTAGACCGTGGCCCTCACTATAACATCTGGTACGAAGGATGAGATCAGCCTTCTCGTTGTCGGCAAGGCGTTTGCCCAAGGTACGGCCAATCAGCAACTTGGTATCGACAAAGCCGCAGATCGAGCCCTCGCCGTCATTGACGAGCAGGGTCGGTCATTTGGCATTATCGACGCGGACAGCCCCCCCGCTGAATGGGCGAGGTGGCTTGTGCGACTTGGTGCCTACGAAGCATCTGCGCAGTTCATGCCCGAGCGGGAGGCCAACTTCCGTGCGGCGGCTGATATCGCCGAGGACGACGCACTCTCGACATTCAGCAAGTTCTCGGCGGACAGCACCGATGCGTCGCCGATCGAGTTCACGGCACAGTCCATCCGTCGCTATGTGATGGAAAACTGCATGAATATGAGGCCGAGGGTCAAACCTTCGGTGGCGATCATCGACCAAGAGTTGCAGAATACCATCATGTCGGTTTGGAACGATGCCGATTGGTCGTTCCGGCGTAAGCGGGTCACTCTCAGCATCTCGGTGACTGGCGCGGTGACAACCGCCCCGGCGGTGATTATTGCCAGTATCCCCGACAACAAACTCAAGTACACGGTCACATCGACATCAAGCCTTGTTGGAGACAACACGGGCTATTGCCACCATGTAAGCGATCAGCAGATGAACGAGTACGGTGCCCGGACGCTCGCCGATGGGCGGCCCGAGGCGTTCAGGATGCTCACTGTGGGTAATGTGGTGGCCTTCACATTCTCGCGTATGCCCGATCAGATATACACTGCCGAGGCCGAGGTGATTATCCGCACACCGGACATCAGTTCGATTACCACCATCGACTCGTCAATCTCTCTGTTCCCCATTGAGTTTCAGCATGTCCTCAAGTCCCGCACCCTTGCCGGCGTGTTGAATAATATGGGTAAAGCGGCCAAGGCACAGCCTATTTTGAGCATTGCAGAGAATATAATCGCTGGATTGCTCCCAATCTACAGTGATCCGGGCGGCGACCCGGCCAACGACTCGATGTACCCAGCGAGAATCAATGGGCTTGGCCCTGCTCCGTGGGGAGGGGTCATTGGTGGAAGCCTGTGAGTATCGACCAACTCCTATTTGAGTGGATCAAGGGCGAACTTGACATTGCGGGCGTGACAAATATCGTCGGCACCAATGAATCCATTGTGCGCGACGACTTCACAACATCGCTATTAGTCACGCCGAGAGTGGAATACAACTCATGGCGCACACGCGATCAAACGCTTGGCGGGGTGGTGACGCTCTCGGACGGCGGGTTTGGTATTACCGTGGTGTGTGACCGCGACGATGCGTTTGGCGACGGCGACACACCTGAGGCGGCGGGCGATCTTCATAGCTTGCTCGATGCCGTGCAGGGGCCGCTCGTTGGGATTGTTCCGACCTTGGCTGGGTTCTTGCCCAAGGCGATCAAACTCGAAGGCGTACGGCGAACCACGCTCAGTGATTTACAGCATGTCAGTATCCGCCTCGATTTCAGCCTCAATGTGTTTGACGGCCTCACGACAGCACCGATCTCGGGAGGAGATGGCGATCTTGATTTCGACGAACTCGCGGGCACGGTTGTCCGATGGGTGGCTATGCCTGATGCCAGGCACGATACCTTGTCAACAAGCGAGGATGACGGTGTTCCGATATGGGAACCGAACGATCTGACGAACCGGGTGCGGGTATGGTTCATGCCCGAGCCGGTGGCGCAACCCGCGCCCTTGGCTGGAAGTATAGTGACCGCCAACTTTGATATTCATTCTGGCGTGTCGTGGGTTCAATCGCTCAAGATTGATCGGTACACTTGGCCGCAGGATCTCACAACCGACGATCCGTTGATCGTGGTGATTGATCTTGTGGATGACGATGTTGTCCGTTCACCGTGGTTGGGGGCCACTATATGACCATCACCCAAGAACAGTTTGACAATCTAAAGCGGGTTGTCGATGAGATGGCCGAGGGTATCAAGGATGCCAAGGACAAATCGGACAATGCGAACCTCTCGATCACCGAGCGGGTTGATGATATACAGGAATCGCTCGACCGCATCGAGGACAAACTTGATGAACTCAACGACGAGGGGGATGACCTGTAATGGCCGGCGATGTTATCTCAAAGAAAACAAAGGGTGGGATCACCGAGGGAACATCCAACGGTCTTATCAAGTATGTAGTTGACTCCTACACCATAACCAACCTGCCGGTGACACCAGGAACCCCGCTTAGTCACCCGCAAATACTCGCCTTGGCACAATCCGCAGCAACCGTTGACCCGGTTCCACTGCTTTCTTCGCTGCAATACGGGCTCCCGGTCAAACGGTGGAGAGTAAAAAGGAATCCAAACTCTCGCAGCCGTGCAACGATCACGCTCCAATATGGCTCGCCAAGCGGGTTCATTGTCAACGACGATTCAAGGCGCACAAGGACGATAGATTTCGGAATCACGATAACGCTCCCGTATTTTGTTGACAGGTCGGTCACACTCCCGCCCGGTCTTGCTGGCCCAGTGTTCAGTCTGTTTGAGGCCAAAGAGCAGAAAGGGCATTTTGTTGGCACCTACGAGATATGGCATGGAGAACTCCAACCAACCTCTTTCAACCCCATACTTACCCGTCAAATCTCCATCCAAAACAAACTCAAACTGTACACGGTTCAAGGGCTCCCGTTCCTGCATACCGGCGTTGATATCCGCGACCTTCGTGGAGGGCAGTATTGGACATGGACAAAGTACATGAGCAGCGGTGTACGGAAAGGATTTGCCGCTGACGACTTAGAACTCGGATCACAGGCGGTTGAGCCACTCGGGGTGCTTGAGCAATACCGGCTCGACCAAACCACGCACACCACCACCGTTGCCAAGCCTATTGACCTTTACGATGTTGGAACACCGCTCACATGGGATACCTAAGCCAAGATATCCCGTTGTCCGAGCGAGAGATCCGTGGCCGGGTGTTGTCGATTCGGCTCGATGGTGCGATCCAGACCAGCATCATTGGCGAGACTGTCCGCGATATTGCCAGTAAGATCACATACGATGTGATTCTGTTCGCCGAAAATGAGCAGAACGCGATCAGCGACGAGCCGCCCGGGCGAAGGAACTACTCCAATATCCGCATCATCAGTGCCGCACCCGGAGACCCCTGCACATTGGTCATCAGCGACGATCTTTCTGGTACAATCGTGCGAAGATTGTTCGTCCATGAGGATATTGACTATTACGACTGCGACATGAACCCGATTCTTCCACTATGAACCCAACCCAAACCATCATGCTCGACCTCACCGAAGTTGGTTCCTTCTGGGATATTGATATCACAGGGATGCAGGTCTGGTCGGTGTCGGCGGTGGACAGTGCGGGGTGGGGCGCGGGCGAACTCACCATCACCCGCGTCTTGGACGGCATCGAACTTCCCTACAGCCCGTCGAAGATTCTTTCTTCCGCAACCCCGCACGCCTATGGGCGAGGCGACGACAATGTTCGTATCTTACGAATCACGGTTTCAACCGAAGGGACTGGATCTGCCCGAGCAAATATATTTTCCGCGAACGAGAATGAGGCCAAGACTCTTTCCGGCGAACCAATACCAATCGCCGTCGATCAATCTGTTGCATTCTCCATCGACCTCACGAATGCGGGCGACCACTTCGATCTCGATATCAGCACTGTTGGGTCATGGATGTCTGCGGCCAACACCGCGTCGTGGGGCTCGGCGGTTGTTGAGATTCGACGGCTCATAGGCGGGGTTGAAAACCCGTACCCAACGACCAAAGAACTGACCTCGACCGCCCAGACATCCAACGAGGAAAGCGACGGAAACACACCAAGTGTCCGGTTTGTTGTGACCACATCCGATGCGAATGCGGGGTCTGGCAGGATTGCGATCTATGGATCAAAGAGCAGGCGTTCGGTTGACAAGTGGGATGGTGTTGCCTGCATCTTCGCCGAGGAAGGATCAAACCTTTCGACTGCGACGGCGGGTGGATTTCAATGGTCCTATGGCAATGGCGATACAGCCGATGGGTTCGGAATATCTCCACCATTTGACTATGAAATCTTGGCAATGAGTTTGTCGGTTCGATCAAACTCTGCAGGAACGGCAACGGTCGCTGTTTACTCAGGATCAAGCACTGACACAACATCGTCGGCAACAGGCGTGACCGTATCGCTTGCGTCGGGCCAAAGGAACAGCCTCACGGTTATTGACAACCCGGTTCAAGGGAACAGGGGTGACTGGATCACATTTAGGACAACCGCATCCGCGGGCGGAGCAATCAACGGCGGTCGTGTATCAACATGGATTCGACCAAGATAAAGGAAGCATACAATGGCAGAAATACTTATTTGGACAGGCGCAGTAGACGGCGATTACGCGAACGCAAGCAACTGGATCGACGACGCAACCGGCGTTGCTTCGCTCACATCGCCCGTCGCAACGGACACGATCATCTTTGATCGAGGCAATGTCAATGTTGACACCAACCTCAGCCCATCGGGAACCCTTGCCAAGATCGTCGGCACCAACGGGTACGCCGGGATCGTTGCTCCGGGCAGCGTGCTTACGGTTCCGGCGGACGATATCGAATGGGCGGCGGGCTCGATCAATCACTCGGGCAGCGTGTCCGGGTTCTCCAAGTGGGCACCACGGCAGGGCACGGTCGCCAATATCAACGGCGGCACACACGCCAACCTTGTGCTTCAACGGGCCTCGGCCAATATCGCGGCTGCAACCGTTGTCACAAACGCCTTCATCGACGGCGGCACGGTCAATATCCTTGACAACGCGACCGACATAACCTCGGTGAGTATTCGCGGCAACGCCCGTGTTTCATCGGCTCGGGATGCCAAGTACGATATTGGCGCACAATCAATCCTCACCGCCAAAGAGGGGTGTACGCTCAATACTGGCACGGTCATCCAAGACGGCGGTATGATAAAATACCTCTCGGCGGAAACGATTGCGGATCTTCTTGTGAGCCCAAACGGGATGTTCGACGCGAGCCAGAGTTCACGAACATTCACACTCACCTTGCTCAATCGCTGGCTCAACGCTCGGATCAACCTGTTCACCAAGAGCGGGCCGGTCACGCCGGGTACGGAGAATGTGTACGGGATCGGCGGATACTCTGTATCAGAGTCTCCATTGAGCCCATCCGCACCGATCTAAATGAATGAACCGCTTGCCAAACAACTCGACGACGGGACTTGGGTTGCGATAGCAAACCGTCTCGACGACGGAACAATCGCACCCGTTATGGTGGGGGATTGTTGTTGTGATGAGATACCAACGGTCGGGTGCTACCTTGACGATTGCGCACACACACATAGGCCGAACTGTGTGGGTGTGATACTCTCTAGATTTGAGCCGAACATTGGCGCGTCAACATTCGGCCCGGTTGGGTTTTTACAGTCGGTGTCAAAGAGCCTAAACGGTGTTCATAACCTTCGGTACCTCAGTAGTGGAGGCGTTTTTGCGGACCCAGACAATGGCGATTTTCGAGTTGTGGTCACGCATGATTATGAAATCGTAAAGAATAACTACTTCCAAACAACACACTACAACAGCATATTTGATGTGACCACGATTCTCAATCACGACCTGATAATCACCGTTACTCTCGCGTGTTCTTCTTTCAACTCTTCGACAGACAACTACCTTGGCGTGAGAAGCATTGGCGTTTTTGTCACAACTGATGAGTTCTTCATACCAGACGGAGTTGAGTTTGGATTCCAGTACGATGATCCTGATCCAAGTTCGCTCCCGCTATTCAACGAATACGACGACAGCACAGTTTTCCCTTCCGGTTTTTACTTCATACCGGGAAAAACTACACCGCTCCCCCGCTATGCGTGTCCCGGAGAACCATTCACCGATCATGTGAATGTCGCTTTGTGCGATGGTGGTTCGACCGTCATAAAATCGGGGCCTGACAATAATCCAAACAACGACCAGTTCGTAAACACCGGAAGCGGTCTTTGTGTAGTTGGAAGAATCACGGGCCAATCCCAATCTCCAAGAAAAACACACGCCGATGCGAATCTCAATGGCGCACAGTTTACAGACCAAGATCCGTGCCCCGGTAACTCTTGCGCAACACCAAACGACATACCGTGTAACGATGTCCCGATCGTCTATGCTGTAAACTGCACGAACAGCCAAGACAAAATACCCATCTCCATCAACGAGATTGGGGATGCGGCAACGGTTGAGTATCAGGGGTCGATCTACCGGGTCACTGGGCAACAAGTTCGCCTTGAGCCATTCACGGTCACCCCAAGCGATCAAGAATGCGGTGAGCCGGAATCACCAATCCGGCTCGCCTATCCCTGTGGCGGCGGCACCCCTATCACATATGACGAAAGCGATTTCGTCGCAGGCTCACTCACCGGCGAGTATCAGGGCGTTTTCTATGAGCCGTCAACCGATCCATCAACCGATCCCCCTGTCCAACTCGCATGGTCTACTGAACCCTGTCAGGTTGCTACCCGCTACATAGCCAACGCCTGCGACGGAACACTCACACACGCCTACGAACTCACGCCCGGCATGAACCCCGGCGAGGGCATTGTCTGGCATGTCACCGCTCAGCCCACTGCATTTGCCCCCGATTGCGTGCGAGGGATCAAACTGCAATGCACCGCCGACATTGCCCCTGATGGGATGCTGCCCGCCACTAATGCCCAAGAGGCGGGTGCGTGCGGCGACGGTCCCGACGGTTTTGAGAATTTGTGCGAGGGCCTTGGTGACACTGGGCCGGGACCGACAGGGCCGTTCGCCACCGCAGGACCCGGCCTTGGCGATATAACGGCACGCATCATCAGGGCCGCAACGCTTGGAAAAATCAAACCATGCAAGGGCTGCCAGCGTCGCCAAGCGGCACTCAACAAGATCAGGCTTGGCAAACGACGGTAGTTTGTGTATACTAGCATAATGAAATAGGAGCCTACTATGGCAAAGCAACGCTTCGAGAATCCCTCAGATCCATCTCAAACCATCCCTGTCGGTGGTCAACCCCGAACAGCGGCCAGCCAGCGGTCTATTCTCGCTCGGCAACGCAAGGCGGCGGACAAGAAGAAGCGGGATCAACTCGCCGATACAGCCAATCCACGGACGGTTGATCGCGGCCAACTCGCAGAAACCAATCGTCGCCAGCGGAAGAAGATCAAGGACAATCTTGCCACCCGGCTTGACCGATCCCGGCTCATCTCTCGCCTCGAACAATCTGGAGATATCGAGGGTGCCAACCGGCTCCGCGCACAAAGCCGTGCCGAAAAAGGCCAGTCTGATATCGACAAACGCCAAGTGTCCCGCGAGTCACGCTTGTTCCGAACCGGCGCAGGCGATCTCCCCGTCGAACAGCAACGGGAAAATCTCGGCAACCTCAACCGGCAGAAGTTTGATATCCTCAACGCTCAGGGCAAGCAACTCGTCATCCAACTCAAGGATGCTGTTGACCCCGAGGAAAAGCGTCAGATCGCCGAACGACTCCAGCAAGTCACGGCCCAACTCAACGAGCCAATCCCGTTCCAAGAACGAACGCCACGGATACCAACCGACGAAGATGAATCAGTGCGGCAAAGAATCCTTGGACGACAAGGACAGGCGGCGGTCAACAAGCAACTTGAAGATCAACGGTTCTTGACGGGGGCAACGGTCGCGTCCGCTGGACAGCAAGCACGGCTCAACGAAGCACAGTCACGCCTCACTGAATCCAGCCTTGCCGCCGACCTTGGACAATCCACTCGGGATGCAAGATTCGAGGCGGGACAGGCGGGTGTTGAAGAACAAAACACAAGGGCACAGATTGCCCTCAATCAAGCACGCGCCGATGCTGAAAATCAGCCGGGGAATATCGCGGCACAACAGAACTTGCTCAAGGCCGAGAACGATGCGAGAATCGCACAAGCCAACGCAGCAGGTGGAGAAGCAGGGCGAGCAGAACGCCGTGGCGCAGCGGGCGAAGAAGGCCAGTTGGACATTGATCGGGCTGTAGAACAACGGCTTCTTGAAGAAGAAGGCGGGCTGGTTGCACAAAAACAACAATCAACCATCGCACAACAAGCAGAAGAATCAGGCTTCCCGTCTACACAGGAGGGTGTAAATGAGTTTATTGAGTTTTCCGACAAGCCTGCGGACAGCCTTGCATCAATCCGTGGAAAATCCGTAAGCAGCGAGACTGAAAAAACACTCGACAGTACCATAGACACAATCAATATCGGGCTAAGAACGATTCCAAAAATCAAGCAGGCTGGTTATGCAAAACAAATCCTTGCCAGAATACAAGAGAACTCGGGTGGAGAAGGCTTTGACATCTCAAGCCCTAGGTTTGAGTCAACAGGATTACAGTTGAGAGCCGGATCGTTCATACCCGACTTTTTCCGAGTAGAAAACGCAGGCGATATCCCGACAGAAAAAGAACTCCGATCAACGATAGATCCAAACACAGGAAGAAACTATACCGCTGGTCGATCTGGGTCGGCGGCGCGTGAACGAACAAGGCTTGAAAACACTCAAAAAGTCACACGGAAATACAGGCTGATTATTGCTCGGTTGCAGAAAATCGCCAACGAAACACCAGCATAAATGACCTCCCTCATCTCCCAAGCCCCGACCGTGCTAAGCCAAGCACCCCGCATTGTCCGCCCAGCAGCGACAACGGTTCTTGCACAGACGGACACCGAGAGAGAGCAACGAAAACACCTCAACCGAATCCGGCTAGATTCGGCGATCGAACTCAACCGAGCCAACACGCCAAAGGATGTTTCCGATCAGCGTGTCGCGCCACGGTATTCCATCAGGGAAACCAACGAACTATCCAGTGACCAGATCCGTTCCCGGCTTGCCCAGATAAATCGGCGTGATACGAGACCAGGCATTATGAAGGTTCTGGATATCATCGACATGCCACGCAATGTGGTGCAGAACATGATCGCTGATATCTTCTTGCCAGAGGCCAAGCGTGCCGCAATCGAACGCGGCGAGTTTGACCAATCGGGAAGTGTCAAGATATTCGGTGGCGATATATTGCGTGCAATGGGATTCGAGAACAGGTTTGTCAACGCCATTGCCGGGTTCGGTATCGACATTGTGACCGACCCTCTTTCGTTCATCGGCGCACCGCTCGGCGGGGCGAAGATCGCAGCAACCAAAGGGGCATCCTTTGTCATCACCAAGACGGGCAAGAAGCAACTGCGCAAGGGTATTTCCAGAGTTGCCAAGGGCGAGAGCCTTGATGGTCTTGCACCCGAAGTTGCACGGCGCATCCAGGCATCCATTGCGACCTCGCCAAAGGTTCTCAATCCGAGAGAGCAGGCCGAGTTCGCATCCAAGGAAATCTTTGGTGAATCAGGGCGGCTCAGTAAGATCGCCGACAAGTTTGGGCTCGGGATCTCGACCAAGGGCAGTGGGATCGCCGACGACCTGATCGAAGTCACCGACGAAACCGGACGGCGAGTACTCTCCAAGACAAACGAGATTGTTGATAGCCCGCTTGTCGCCAACCGGATCAACGCGAGCAAAGACTTTGTAGACAAGTTCACCACACTCCCCGGCATTGATCTGACCAAGGGTGCAGGTGGGGCGACGCTTGCTCATATCCCATTCACCCAACTCTCACTGACCACCCCACAGATCCGCGTTGGCGCGATCAATCTCGGGCACGCTCAGGTTGTTCAGCGGGCACTTGCCAAGGCCAGGACCGGGAACCTCAATGGCGGTGCGGTCATTGTTGCGGCCAAAAACGCCACTGACGGGGCGACACGGATTGCGCAGCGGATGGAGCAGTTGACAAACTCAGCGATTGCCAAGAGTGAAGAAGCACTCGCCGAAGCAAACCCAGTTTCCAGAGAAACATTCGAGATCGAACGGCTACTGATCGACGATGAAATCACTAAACTGGTCGCCGAGATTGACGAAATCAAGGCACAACGGGTTGGCGGGATCGCCATTGACGATGAGGCCGATACGATTGTTGAGTTTCAAGGCCGAATACTTGATTCGTTTGATGCTGCGAAGAATGGCAGTGGATCACTCGAAGGCGGCGAGAGCCTTGGCGACATGATCGCGTCGGCGGCGTACACACGCAACGCGGTTGCCAATCTCCGACTCGCCGAGGCACACCGCAAGTTTTCAGACCTTAGTACGGCGGCAAACAGAATATCGAGCGAAGATGTTGTCAATATCAACAGTAAGCGGGAAAGTCTGCGGCTCCAACTTGCACGAAAACTCGATCTCGCACCCGACGATGCGTTTGACGAAGTGATTGACGCGGCACGACAAGACGATGCCATGCTCAAGATCATCGCGGTTCACCAGCAGCGGGCGGGCGAAAAGTACGGACGGTTCCTTGATCTTGCCGAATCCGATTTGGACAACGCCGAGGCAACCGCAGACGCATTCGGCGAGGTGGTCAGTGGCGCGGCAGAGGTGGCGTTCCATTCTGGCAAGGCGACCCGCGAGTTTATGGGCTCAGAGGCGAGATTGATGTCCGATGTTGCCAAGAAGATTCTCCGTCTGGACGCGGGCGAGATGGGTGATATGCCGTTCACCAAGATCGGCGACATGCTGCGAACTATTGGCGTGGTTGATGGAGATCAGATTCTCTCTGAGATCGGGTTCCGAACCGCTGTCAACTTTGGCGGTGTTGGCGGCGTGGTTGCTGCACGCATGGCCGCACACCGTCGGGCCGTCACAGGTGCCGAGGATGTTGGTGGCGCAATGGCCGAACAATGGCGGCGAGGGCAAGGGCGATTCAAGGATATTGGGCTCGACAGTATTGCAACCAAACGGAATATCCCAAGCGAGAACTATGACACGCTTCGAGAGTTGATCTCGTTGCAAGTTGAGGCTCTTGGAAAGACGCGGGCGGGACAGAAGCAGCTTGTGTACAATATCGGTGACGGATCTTTCCTTGGCGGGATTATGAAGCGAGCCAAGGAAGGAAAAATGCTCCGTCAACAGAACCCCGAACTGTGGGAAGATATCGACCAATCGGCCAATGCAATCCTTGATCTGTTCGAGGAAATCGGGGTCAACAAAGTACGCCGGGGCGATCTCACCACCGCAGGAACCGGCTATGTCGGTGTGGCTCTGAAAAAAGAGGGTGCCGATAAGGTGCGGGCCGTCCATCGGGCGAGCAGCATCAAGAACACCGACACCGAACAACTCATCGGATCGCTCGTCAATGTCACTGATGCGCGAGGCTCGAACATGATCGAGTTTACAGATGCCAATGGGATCGACCATGCGTTCTCGCTCAACGATATGGATATCGCAAGGGCCACCGCTGCGGATGCCGACACCTTCGCAAAGATCCAGATCGAGAACCCATCGCTTGCGGCCAAAATTGATGCGATCAATGAATCGGTGCTGGAATCGCACGACAACTTTGGCATCCCGCTCGGAACCGGCGACGACACCGACGACCTGTTCCGCAATGTCAGCCGTCCGGTCACTCCGGGCGAACTCAACCAAATGGCATCCAACGGCGATCTGAACCTACTGCAATCGTTTGTGGGCGGCGATCTTGTGGACACCATGCGGATCTATGAGACAGATCCAGCGGTATTGATTCAGCAAGCGGTTCGTTCAGACAGAATCGCCGAGGCTAAAGCGGGGTTCAATGATGCGATCAGCCCATTCGTTGTTGCCAAGGTTCCTGATCCAGAAAATGCACTCAAGATCGGCGACAAAGCAAGGCTCGCAGACGGTTCAACGATGGAACTCATCAGCCCAAACCGATTCAAGGCGGGCGATGGGCGGATCTACCGCAAGATCGACCCCAACGCAATCGACTCGACCTCACTGTTCCTCCCCGCACAAATGATGGACGACGCGAAGTATGAGAGCCTTCTGCCCGAAGCGTTGGCAACCCAACTCGAACGCATGAATCAAACACTCAATCCAGAGGGGTTGAAGGGTGTGATGAAACTCGCATCCAAGATTACGAGTTTGTTCCGAACCAGCACGCTCTTGCACCCGTCGTGGATGGTGGCGAACGGTATGGGCAACGCCCTGCTTGCGGTGATGGATGACCCCGAACTACTGACCAATCCCGCGAGGGCGGTCCAATACATGCGGCACTTCAAGAACGCTTTGAGGATCGAGATGCACAAGAACTTCAACGGGGCCGGTCCCGTTGGTGGTAAAGTGTTCAAGACCACGCAGAAGATTGGGCTCGGTCCAGACGATTTGATCCCGATCACTGGACGAGATCAGCGGGTCGGCGATCTGCTTGTGCAAGCGAACCTCACCGGGCTCGACAACGCGGCCCAGGCTGGCGACGCTCAGCAAGCACTCCACCAAACAACCAATCTCCGAGCACCGCTCGATACCTCCGCTGGCGCGTCAAAGGGATTTCTTGGCCCATTCAAGGATCGAACCGCTCGCAACAAGGCTAATCTGGAAAACAGGCGGGGAACCGTCGCTGCTGGGCCGCTGGTTGAAGGCATCGAAACCACACGCGCCATTGCGGGTGCTGCCAAGACCAACATACTCAACAAGGCAATGCGGGCGTGGTTCGCGGCCAACGGCTCAGTGGACAATACTTTCCGGCTGACCCAATACCTGATGAAACTCGACGACGGCATGGATGCAGTATCGGCGGCACAGGCATCTCAGCGGGCCATGCTCAACTTTGGCGATATGTCACAGTTCGAGACCAATGTGATCCGCCCACTCATCCCGTTCTACTCATGGATGCGTGCATCGCTGCCAAACTTCCTCATGCGATCATTGAGGGACCCAAAACAGATAGCGTCCACGCCCAAGCTGATAAACGCTATGGAAGAACTGTTTGCCGGCGAGGATCGCCTGCCCCGACACGAACGCCCTCGTTGGCTCCAGAGCCAGTTGGCTGTTCAGGTCGGCACGAACCCGGAATCCATCTCATCGCTCGGCGTAGGTACGCTGTTGCCACAGGAGGGGGCGTTGCAGGTTGCGTCGGGAGTGGCGGGGTTGGTCGGCATCTCAGACTTCAACGGGCGGGACTTCATGGACTCGATCAACTGGCTATTTGGACAGACAAGCCCGGTTGTCAAGGCCCCAGCCGAACTCGGGTTTGGACGCGAGGCGTTCACAAACCGTACGATTGGGAGTAAGAGCGAGGGGGCAGACCTTTCACTCAAAGAATACGCATTTGGCCAAGTTAGGCTTCTCAAGGAGTTTGGTGTTGGTCAAGAACGAATCGGACCCGTACAGCGGGCGGCAGCACAAGGCTCCGGCGCACTGGCCGCGAGAGGCTTGATTGGCGGTCGATTCAGCCAAGGGCTCAGCGAGGATAACCGCCTGACCTCGTTCTTCTTCGAGTTGAAAGAGCGCGAAGGAAACCTTAGAAAGACAATCCGCAAGGCTGAAAAGAGAGGCGATGACAAAAGTGTGGTAAGATTCAAGGAAGAACTGCTTGCCACATACGCCGACTACCTCAACAAAGGGGGTGATCCAAAGGATGTTCCCAAATGGGCAAGAGAAGATTTGGCAGGATTCGGATTTGGCGCGTAAAAGTTTTACAAGATAAACCGCGATTAGACTAAGAAACAAAGGATAATCAATGAAAAACAGAACAAGTCAAGGTGCAATGATCCTCATTATTATGTGCATCTTCACGCTCTCGGCGTGTTCGTTATCACCACAAGAGACACGCGAAGGTTGGCAGCAACGAATCGACCGACTCGAAAATGCGAATGATTCGCTCGAAACATCCATCTTCGAGATCCGTGCCACGATCGACGAACAGCGTGCAACGATTCAAGCGTTGCCGGATGGTACGGTCAAAGACCAGATCCAGTCCGGCATTGCCCGTGCCGAAACACTCATGGCCGAGATGCTTCAACGGCAAGGTGCGATCGGCGCATCAATCGACAGCGGGCGGGCCGCACTCGACGCGCTACCCGAAAATGCTGAATCATGGCAAATCAATGGAGTTGGTGCTGGGCAGACCGTGAGCGGCATTGGTGCCGTTCTCCCCCCGCCTTGGGGCACCGTGCTTGGCGGCATCGGCGCGTTGATCGCGGGCGTATCGCTCCGATCATCCAAGAAAAACAAAGGTGCCGCGATCGGTGCAATCGACACGCTGAACATGGTCAAGGAATCAAGTTCCGAGGCCGCTGCATTCTTGAACACCAACCGCTCAGTTATTCGCCGGGCACAAGGCGTGTCCGCCGGGCATATTGACAAGTTGAGAGGAAGATAAATGCCCGACGATGAAAACCAAGCGAAGTTCGTGACGCACAAAGAGTTCCGCGAGTGGACTAAGGACTTTGATGCCAAGTTCGACCACATGACCGATCGAATGAGCGAGCAGTTCAGGCTGCTCAACGAGGGCATGGGGAAGATGGTCGCCCGCGTCGGTGTCACCGAAGCATCCAAGGGGTCCATCCCGCTCGGCTCGATCGGCATCATCATCGCCATCGGTGCAGTCTTTTCATCGCTCGTCGTTGTCCCGTTGAGCCATAAAACCAACGCACAAGAAGACCGAATATGGAACCTTGAAACCTCGTATGTGCCCGAATCCGTTGTCGTCGCCTCGATTGACGGGCTGCGAGAAAATGATCGGGAGTTGAGCCAGACCGTCTACAAGCACACACTCCAATCGGCAGAGCGATGGGGCCGCACCGATACCGAGCTCTCTGCATATCGCCATGAACTCACAATCATTAGGGCGTGGCAAATCGCACATGATGAGACGGTTGCACCGCTGAACGCATCGCAGTGGTCACAGATCCTCAATAATAAATCGGAGATCGAACGGCTCAGGATGGTGTCGCCATGAAAACCGCACCCGTCATTTTGTCAATCGCTGCTGGTGGATCATTGAGCGTCCACCTGATCCCTCGCGTCCGCGAGATCGTGATGAACTCAGACCTCGGCAACCTTGTCGTCGGCGAGGGTGCCCAATGTTCACTCGGTCACGGTCTTGATGGGTTGTTCCGCAAGACTGCCGAGGAAGTTCTCGCCACTAAACCTGACTGGCCCGAGACGGGATTCCGAGGAGTCGTCAGGGACCAACTTGACAAGGCCCATAACCCGATCATGGCGTACCTCGATTATGAGCCATATGGTGACGACGAGGCGACACGCAAATACCGATTCGACGCGGGAAACCGACCACGCACGAACGCCGAAATGGATCTGGTCATCCGGTGTATCGGACAGATTCAATCTGAGTCATACGAACGCGGGATCAAACTTGAGGTTGGTGTTTGGAACACACCAATCACTATCGACAAGTCCGTAGATTGGCCGTCGATCAACGCGATGCACGATCTGGCTGACCTCGATTTCATTTTCCTCAACGAGTACAGACCCCTTCCTTCGGCGACGCAGAGAAAAATAACCGCCCGAGATGTCCGCACTATTCGCAAGAACACGAAACAACCTATCACAGTGACGGTTCATGCCAATGGAGGGCGAGATTTCATTCCTAGAAATGAAGCGAGCGTCCGCAAAAAGGGTCGGGCCATCCGCGACGCTCGTGCCCGGTGTCTGTTCTGGGTCAACACCGCGTGGCTGCTCGATCAAGCAAACGAATCACCCTTCGAGGTCGCGTGCAACCAATGGGCTAAGGCACTGGGATACCGACGCACCCGCATCCTCCCGTGGAGGCTTATCCGGTGACCCGCATCAAATCCTACATCTCGCCCTATTCGACCCGCAACACCCCTGCGTTGGTGATCTGCACGCTCAATGAACGGCTCAACATCTCCGCCCACGACTATATCAAGTGGTCATTCTTTGACGAGGACAATAACCCGATCGACCCATTCACCGATTGGGGATTCCAGGGTTCATGCTACGGCATCGCGGGCACCCGCATCCGTGCCGAGTGCGTACACATCAAGGTCGGGTGGCGATTCGCACGCCGGTACACGACCGGGTGGATGATGGTCCCGAGCGCATCAAACGCACCGCCGGTCATCAACAACCCGACCGAACGAATCCGAGTCACCGAGCCAGGAACAGTCATTATCAACCCGCGCATCAATGGCGACGGCAAATACGCGATCGAGATCAAGGCCCCGTGGTGTCGCATCATTGGCGGAGAGTGTGGTGGATTTGGCGGAATATCGCTGCAAGATCGAGCGGACAACACACTGATTCACGGTTTCAAGACGACCGGAACAACGAACTATGGGATCAGCCTGCACACCACGGAACGGATCTACCGCGCTCTCACGGTCGATTGTGACATCGGTGTATCAACAGACGAGTGCGGACTGCGATCGACCGGGCTGATCGACTATTGGACCATCATCAACTCTAAGTTCCGCAACGCCCACAAGAAGCAGGGCATCCGGTTTACGGGGCAGGGCAACAGGTTCCTTCATGTCCACAAGTGCGATCTTCGTGACGGTGGGTGCGCGATGGGGCAAATGAGTCCGCCAAACAAGCCGGGATATGTGAAGCATGTACGCATAGACCAATGCACACTTATCGGAGGCAACAGCCACGGTCATGACCCGACGAAGCCGGGCACCGCACTCATCCCGATCTATCCCAACACCAGCGATCTAGTGATCTGCTCAAACAAGATCGTCAACGACACCCAAAACCCCGCGATCGTCATCGCACCTCTTGCAGATGGTGCCGATGACGGCACCGGGGCGTGGCCGTCATCGCGGCAAACCATTGCCCACAACAACATCGACACCGGACCGTTGTCCACGCGAGGCATCAAGAATGTCGCCGAATGGGAAGGCTCAGTGATCGAGAACAGCCTCATCGACGGCGATCCCGACAACCCAACAGGCAAACGCACCGACGGCGTGTGGCTAGATTACTACGGCAACTTCATCCGCAAACGCCGGGCGATCGCGGGTATGCACCAACCACACACACGCCGAGCCCCACGCGGGGTGCGGGTTTTGGGGAGCCTCACATGATTCGCACCCTCGTCACAGCACTCGCGTTGCTTATCGCCCAACCCGACCTTGGACCAGACGACCCATTCATTGAAGTCTGGGAAACCGTACTCAACTACACAACAGGACCACAAATGCCACCAAGATTACCGATATTGCAAAATGGAGACCCGCTCTACTCACTGGGCGAGCCCGTCTATGGCGTAGGCGCAGACCTTGGCACCGCAGCAAGCACCGCCAACTATGTTGGCAACACCGATGTTGCCCGGCGTTTCGTTGCGGGTGAGGGGGTGCGGCTTTGCATCTCGTCAAACTCTCAGTTTGCCAATGGTGAATCGAGAGGGTTGAAAGCTATTCAGAACGAATGGCCGTTCCGGTTCTCAGTCGTTCCCGTCATGGTGGCGACGACCAATGAAATCTTCGATGTCAACAAAGTCTCAACTACAGTTGATTACCTGTATAGCACAGTATGGCATCGTACAGATGTAGTCTCCAACCTTGGTGTAGCAGCATCAACCCTGTTCACCAACTCAGGTATTGGAGACATCTCACAGATCCCAATGGCGTGGACATTTCTCAAGGCAGGTGCATCATCCCAGTTCTTTGCCAACCTGTCTATTGAGGCGGGCAACGGGCAAACAGATCACTTCTTCTACGATGACAACTGGATCGACGACGACGGTGTTTGGTGGCAGGACCATATCGCGTTGGTCTGCGGAGGAAACACCGACCTCAATACCGGCGGTGGTTCATACGATATGAGGCTGCGGTTTCAAGGATACATACCCAATACCACAAAACTGTTCACATCACTCACAACTCATACAATCCCATCAGTAGACTCAAAATCAGTCACACTGTCGGTTGCCAACGGGTCAGCATCCCTCACTATGATTTCAACAGGGGTGAACCTGACAGGCACGGCAACAGCCCCTTTCCGCCCTTGGACATTGCTCGAAGAAGACGATGCGATTGACAATAAAGAGACCTTCATCCTGCCCGGATACCGTCAGCGATACACCGACGCAACCACACCCGCCACAGACTTTGGGATCTACCTTGTTCGGGCGGGGGCGGCAAGAAGCCCTGAGCAATGGATGTCCGGTGCCGATAACGGCTCGGCAATCTTTTATGGGTCAGGCGGCGACTTTGATACCCGCCAGTGGATGTGGGAAAACTACGGTTCACCCAACACGCTCATGTACTTCTACGGACACAACAATTTCGAGCGGGACATCACCGTACCAAAGGCAGAGAGCGTGTTTCAGGCCGACCTGTTTGACCTGATCCATCAAGACGCATCGGATATCTTCGCCCTGACCGGCGCGTACCCGGACATTGTTCTCGGCATCCCTTGGGCAGAGACATCAGGAATCAATATGGATCAGGCTCGGCACGATGAGATGGTGGCAATCGTGAACGCCCTCAACGCCGTAGGCATCCCGACAATCGGTGCTGATATGTTCAACAAGTGCGGCGGGGCGACATACGACAATGTGTATCCACTTGACGGCACACACCCACTGAACAAAGCGTCCGCGCGTGGGCTTTGGGGAACCGATCGGTTCTTCGGGATCATGCAAGAGGCGGCGGCAGATACAGGGTCAGGCGGCAACCGCAGCCGGGATCGCAAAAGAGAAAGATAAGAACATTCAGTGAGCCGAATAACGGTGTAAAGCAAATCAGCAATGATTGGTTGTTCATATGTCACAGAGAAGGAACAACCCCCGGTCTGGGGATTTGTTCAGTGTTTGGTTCCCCATAGAGGCCCGTCACTATCACTCAGCATTCTTATCGGCATTGCTGATTCACCTGCCGCTTGAAAAGTTATGCCAAGGGGCGTTCGTTGCTCACCTCACCCTTGACCCTTTCAAGTACCGCCTGATCGCTTAGGCCCGTAGACCCCTGACGCATGGCGGCCCGATCTACAGAGCCGATCGGAGTGGCTACTGGTTTGGCAGGAGAGATCCCAATACCCTTTGACGAGAGCCAGTCTCGCAATACAGATTGTGTTCGACAATATACACTCAGTTGTCGGGCGAGAATGGCGGATCACAAAATCCATCCATAAGTTCCGATCTATCCACAGGCTTTGTGTATTGATTGTGGATAACTTTTTCACCGTGAGGCGTGCCCAGTTCGTTCAGGACGGTCTGGATCTGTTCAACAGCCCACGAAGCGTCTTTCAACACTCGGGGCCGGGAGGGGCGGGATACGGGCCGTTTCTTGCCCTTTGCTCGCTGCTGACAGCGGAAGGCCATCTGTTCGTGATGGACATGGCATTTCCATAGTCCATCAGTGTCTTTGGCAGTGGCGACCAGGGAGCAAAGATTCCCTTTGGCGGTTGTACATTCACAGTAAGGCATCAGGCCCAATCAACCCTTGGACTGAACGGGATGTCGTTATGGTCAATCGCCGGTCCTGACCCCGCACCGCCCAATGATTGCTGTTCTTGACCACCCTGCTGACCGCCACCGACGAAGGTGAATGACTCAACGACGACCGAGAGTTTGGAACGCTTCCCACCCCCATTGCGATCTTCCCACTGATCGAGTTTCAGCCGACCCTCAACCAAAACCGATGAGCCCTTGGAAAGGTATTGGGCCATGACTTCGGCGGTCTTGCCCCATGATTGGCAATCAATGAATGCCACTTCCTCGCGTTGCTCACCCGATGCGGTCTTGAACTTCCGGTTGGTGGCGAGTGTGAAGTTGCCGACTTGGGTAGACCCTGCCGCCTTCAACTCGATGTCGCGGGTAAGGTTTCCAAGGATGATTACTTTGTTGAAACTAGCCATCAGTTGATCTCCCATTCTTCGATATTGTCGATTGCCCACACATTGATCCACACGATCGTCGGTGCGCACATCGGGCCGTCGAGATAGACGGCAGTGTATTCTTCGGTGCTTGACAGATTGATGTCCTTTGACCGCCCAATCAATATAGCCTCGCCAATCGCCCTTGTGACTGATTCCATATCGTCATCAATGAGTGGCCCATTGTACATGCTTTTGGGTTCAAATCGACTGTCGGCAAGCCACACGCGAAACTCCACACCGCCTTCGGATCGCGTGATATACAATCGCCCGTCGATATACTCATCAATCGTCATCGGCGGATCAAGCGTTTCAATCGGCGTGATTGGCAATCGTGATACATCTACTCGTTTGTTTTTGTCGTTCATTTCTGTCCTTTCGGTTTGACCTTCTTCCCGACACCGGGAATATGGTTTTCTGATTTTCCAAACACACGCTCCCATCGAGCGCGGAACTTGGCTTCATTTGTTGGTCGTCGGCGTGATCCCTTGCCCATGCTTCACCTGCCATTCGACCGTTTCGATGATGCAGTCAAAGATCCCTGCTTTGCTGCTAAATGGATACTTGATTTCCATTCGTGTTTGCGTGTGGCTATACAACACTTCGCATCCTCGTCTGTCGATTGTCCACCCGTTATCCAACAGCCACCTCTCCGCACGCGCGGTCACGATGTCGAGGGCGTGTTGGTCCAAAATAACAGCCCAATGGTCCGAGTCTCGACGATATGAGATGTGAAACTTTGGAATAAGGATTTCTCTCGGCCATACTTCTTCCGGCAACGCTTCCTTGAGATCAATCAACTGTTCGCGGTAAGTCATCTTTGTTTCGTTGTTAGTCATCAGTGTCCCCTTCATAAGCGATCCAAGATCGACAGTTTTCACACGCAAACGAGACTTCTTTTTCAGGGTACCCGTTTTCAATAAGCCACTCGCTAGTAGGCGTATTACATTCCTTTATGCGGGGGAAGCCATATCTCCACCCTGACGGTGGATCCACCCAAGTTCCGATTACTTTTCGGTTAGTCATCTTTGGTTCCTTCGCACTCCGCAGATCGCTTGTGCGCGAGCATCACGCGCTCGACACCGAACGCGAAGCCCATGCCGTTCTTGTATCGACCACCTCCGACGATCTGTTTCTGAGCACCGAGCAGGTCGCAAGTGATCTCGAAGCCGCGAGCGTCTTTGTAGTACGCCGAGCCTCGATTCACATTCAGATTCAACTCAAAGTCGAACCGATCGAGGAAAGCACTGAGCATCTGAATCGCAAGAAGGGAGATTTCGTACTCGACCTCACCATCACACGATGTTGGATTCAACCACTCCACACCGAACTGCGTGAACTCGCGGTAGCGGCCCTCTTGCGGTTTGTCGTACCGCCAGCACCGCTCGGCGTAGTAGACCAGCGTGTCCGCTGGGAACGCATCGGCGATCGCTGAGATGGTGTTGGTGCATTCCGGACGCAGACACAGCGGGCGGCCTTTGCGGTCGGCGAACTCGTACATGCGCAAATCGGGTGCAAGTTTTTCGGTGTAGAACGGGGCGGAGTCCAGCGAGGGGAGCCGGATGGGTTGGCAGCCAAAGTTGGCGGCAATGTCCTCGCTCGATCGGATGATGCGTTGCATGAGGGCAGCGTCGTCGCCGGTTCGGATGTGTGTGCCCTTGACGGGCTTGTAGTCAGTCATTCTTTGATTCCCTTTGAGTTGGGCGAGGTGTAAGGGTGACTATCTGTAAACCGTACACGACACGGGCAACACCGTACCTTCGGGCAATGTGCCGCCACCAAGGGAGATCCATTCCAACGACGCAGGCAACACCATACCTTCTGGCAATGTGGCACCGTCGAGGTGGAGCGTCTTTTGACCTTCTGCAACTTCAATCTTCTTCATTTGTGATTCCTTTCTTGGTCAGTCATTCTTTGATCTCCATTACTTCGATTGCGAGGCTGACGACGGCGTAGCGGAAAGGTTGGCCGCTGCACGGAAGGAAGCGTTGGTAATCTTCATCGCACGCATCGAGGAACCACCGCCCATCCATCTGCCCGTTTATACTGAACCCCTGGATATAGTTGGTGCCAGCCCACCGCAGCAACTCCAACGCTGCGTCCGTGCAGTCGCGGGGGTCGGGTACCCTCCCGCCTCTTACATGTTCGGGGTATGGACTAAACCCAGACCCTTTGCCGAGGCAGTAGACCTCCTGCCAGCCCTCTTTCTTTGAAATCATCTTCGCAGTCGCCGAGTCGTTTGGTCTAGTTGGGGTCATTGGTTGCTACCTTGCTGCTGGGTGGTGCGGGCTCTGTTTTTTATGGCGGCCATGATTTCTTTGATCGTGGTCCACGGGACATTTATGTTTCGGGTGTATTCTTCTCCGTCCTCGCCAAACTCGGGGAACCCAAACGAAAACTCGCCCATGTACTCCCGCTTCGTTTCTCCAGATGCGGTCAATGCGTCCTTGAACGCGGCGAGATTCTTTCGAGCATCCGAGGCACTCCACGCGAGTATTGCACGGCCAAGGCTTCCGCCTGCGATTCGGATCTCGCCGTCGTCCTCCGCTTTTTCAACCATCTCAACGGCTGACCTTGCCGCTGCTTCCGCTTTTTGGCAGCGACGGTTCAACCTCGCGTTTGTATTTCGAGTCGCGGCGAGTTCGGTGGTGAGGCGGTCGATGGTTGCTTGCTCATGGTCAGTCATCTTTGATCTCCTTCTGTTTATTGAACCATCTCATACACAAATGACAATCCCACCTATCTTTTCTAAGGAATTTACCTATTCGGGAGAGGTTCCAGCGTTTACTCACATTGTAAGATCCGCAATGGGGGCAAATAATGGTCGGTAGTCCTCTGATTGTTTCTTGGTCATTCATCTTTGATCTCCATGAGTTCGATTGCGAGGTTGATGACGGCGTAGCAGAAAGCGGGTCCTGATGCTTCGAGCATACAAACATGCTCCCCTCTTGCCGTGTGGATATGGAATACGGATTCGGAATCGGCTGTCATTATCAGGTCGTTATCCCACATAAGTTCGCGCAACAACGCCATCGCCGTGTCCGTGTCTTTGCGAGGGTCTTTGAACGAGCATCCATCCCTCCGTTTCTTCCACTCTGCAATCACCTCTGCGGTTGGTTTAGTTTGCGTTTTCTTATTAGCGGTTGAGGCTAATGAAGCAGGAGGCCGTTTGTCTAAATAGCGGTCGCCGGTTGATTCACTTGAGTTCATTTGCTGATCCTTCCTGCTCGGCACATTTGTCGCATAGATACATACCGTCATGGATCACTGTTTTGTAGATTGCTCCGCAGTCGCACGCAACCTCGCTCGGTTGGTCCTGCTTGGCGGCGAGGGCGGCTTTGCATTCATGCTCGATCTCACACATGTCCTCGAATAGCATGATGTCTTCACGGATCTCTTGTGTGGCATTTGCATACACGGCACGATCTAGTATCTTCTCCACCACCGACTTCAACTCGGCGTTCTTGGTGCGGAGATCAGACAGTTGTAATCTTACACATTCAAGGTCGGTTTCAAGTGTTGCTTCTGCTGTTCGTAAAGCATCTTTGCTCTCGGCAAGTGCGGTGCGGAGAGATTGGATTTCAGAGCGTGCCATGCCGCACAATGGATTGGCTGAAAACAGCAGTTGTTGGTCAAGATTCATCTTCGTCTCCTATAGGTTGATCGAGGGCTTGGCGGCGACGGCGGCTTCGCGAGTTGAGTAGATGGACTCACAAACAGACCCATGAATCTGGAAATACACACCAATTCCAGACCCATCATCAATGTACTCGAAGTTTACAGACCCATCCAGAATAGCCTCAACCACTACTGCGGTTATTTCTCCATCTCTGGAATGGACAAGGTATTGGCCCGGCGTGATAGCCACACCGTCCCCCGTCTTGGGCAACTTCTCCACCACCGCCCGCAACTCGGCGTTCTCGGTGCGGAGAGTCTCATTTAGATCACATATCAACTTTGCGGTTGCTTCTACATTAGAGAGCCGCATCTCTATCTCAGTCAGTGTTTCACTTTCCATCTTCATCTCCTTTGGGTTGGGCGAGGGCTTGGAGGGCTATCCGACTCATCGCTTCGGGTGTTGGTGTGAGCACTAGGGTTTTCCATCTTGTATCTGTCTCAGTTGTGATCTTTACCAATGCCACTCGGTACCTCTCACACTCCGCCCGGCTCGCGGCGAGTTGGTCATGGACAACTTGCTCGCAGATTATCGAACAAGTTATCTCGCTGCCTTGAACCACCTTGGAACATACCGGACACTTGGGAGCCGTTGAGAACATATCAACCATCACGCACCACCCTTCTCTTCTTTGAGTATTTCAAGCACCGTTGCAATGATTTGGTCGCGGATCACGAGTATGCCGAGGATTACGAAAATCATATCTATAACGGATCCGTACCGAGATTCTGCATCATTGTTCCACTCGAAGAGTGTGTTTTGCAAAATATAGAATACAATCAGTATAACGAAAAAAACGATCGACCTCTTTCCGTACTTGTTCATTCTGTTTCCTTTCGTTGGGTGTTGATCGAGTTGGCGAGGATGATGCGTTGCCCCGATCCCGTCGCACACGCTGGCGTAGTTGATGGTCATAGGGTGGCACCTGCTTCAAGCAGGCCCTCGCTTGCAAGCCTCGCGTTCGCCGATTCAACATATTCGGGATTTGTATCGCATCCAATATACCGACGACCGAGGCGCAACGCCACCCGAGCGAGCGATCCAGATCCGGAAAACTGTTCTGCAACAAGATCGCCTACATTGGTGTAGGCGTGTACCAGTGTTTCAAGCGGCTCGGGCGGGAGTTGGCATGGATGCCACTTCACACGGTCATTGCTTGTGCCCTGGAGCCGCCTGACAGTCCAAACATCACCTGGCACACGCGGACCCGCAGCCCGCTTATCACCAGCGATCATCCGCTGAGAAGGGACACGGATATTCTCGGTGTTCCAAGTGTTTTTGTCGAGCCCGAATCGCTGATGAATGAACAGGTGTCGATGTTCGTTAGTGAACTTGCGATCAGTGTACTGGGCAAATCGCTCTTGCCAGATAATCCGATTGATCCGTGTTCCAATAAACTCGGTCATCGCTCGCCCGGCATCGTCGGCCCATGATTCAGAAATCAGCAAGGCGACTACGCCGCCCGGACGAACACACTCGGAGGCCGACAAGATCCATTCACGAAGCGCGAATAGGTATCCGTATTTGCTCATAGCGTCGGATTCGTCTTTCCCGTAGTCCACACCAAGGTTGTACGGCGGGTCAAGGAACACTAGGTCGGCGTTTGGTGCGATTGATTTGATGTCGTTGGCGTTGTGTTCAAGGATCATGCCGCACCGCCGATCCGCTCAATCACAAGCTCCACGCGCGGGTTCTTGCGATCAACCTCGCACCAATAGCCGTGATCTTCTTTGATGAGGCAGTCGTTTTCAATCACCCCAGCGTTCTCAATCCCATCCCGATACGCCTTGCGATGGTTGTCGATGTCTCTCTTTTTCAAGTCGGGCGGGTAGAAGCGCTCTGTCACCTTCACGGTTCCAAGAACCGATGGGTTTCCGTCGGCGATGACGATTTCTAGCACGGCCTGTTTGTACGCTCGCCCCTTGGCACTGAGTATTTGAGTCGCGTGCTTCCCTCGGACGATTGCCCGGTAGTACCCATTAACCGACGGGGGCCAAGGGAGTGTGATTTCGATGCGCGCTGCGGTGGTCATGCGGCCCTCCGATTGTGGTGGTCGTCAACATCAACCTGGAACATGGCTTTGTCAACGCCAATCGCCGCAAGCTCGTAAGCAAGATCGTCCTGGACGCGACCGTTGGTGACCCGGAAGGGGTCGCCGTATTTGACTGGTCCGTCAACGCCCGTCCACTTTACGATGGGCTTGTACTCAAATCTGACACTCGCCGGTTGTATTCTTGATCTCATATCAGCCCCCTCTGCGGTGCAAACGATTCCTCTGGTGACAAATAATGCGGGCCATTCATCCCGACCGAATTGGGCAACTTGCTTTCCTTGAAACACCAGATAAAGAATGCGTTTGATGGGTCAACGACTTCGTGCTCGGGCGGATAAACCTCGTATCCAACCCATCCGGGTCCAGCGATCTCGTTCTTGATTCTTTGGAACTCTCGCCAGTCTCTCCGTGCGCTTTGGTCATCGTTGACGATCATTATTAATCCTGCTGTGCGATCTTCAGAAAACTCCGCGTATGCGGTGTAGTGCTCGTTTTCGTATTCGATCCGGATTCCGTTGTGGAATCTGGTTGCGGACCCCTCCGCAATCTTCTTTAGCGGTGTCCATTTGCGCGGCTTTGGATCATTTGGTTTGATTCCTTTTACATTTTTCCAGCTCATCAGATTCCTTTCTGTGTGTGAATCCGCCCGCCGATGTCCGCCGCAAACTCCGCGTCCGCGATGGGTTTGGTTTGCGTTCACCCGCGACCATCGTCAATCCCTAGATTCCTGGAAACAGACTCAAGAGAACAGATGCAACAGGCCGTAATCGACTTAAACTCATTGATGGACGCTACTTGCACCCCACCAACCGGGCAATCTTCTTTGCCGTCAAATCGGATAAACAAAAAACTGCCATATCGAGTCTGCATCTCATTCATTATCTCACTGTTCGAGGCGAGATCCAAGAATACTGGGGCCTCCTGCTTGACGACCTCTTGGATGACCTGTTTCTTTTTCCTTCTGAAAATCATGCTTGTCCTTTGCTGCTTGCCAACCCTCGTTGAACCATTGTTCTTTTTGATCCCGAGGCACAGCGATACACCCCGCGCCCTGATGGTACTTCTTCCACCCGTAGGTGTGCCACTTCTCGTACAATAATCGGTCTTTGGGTTTACAAAGGCCCGTCATCGTTCACCCCTTATCTTGCGGACGATCTCGCCACTGGTCATCACCGACTTTGGATCGACCCAAACGGTTGAGCCGTCCGATTCGCCCTTGTCATTGACCGGCTCGACCTGAACCGTATCGCCGAACACGGAACCCCCGTACCTGTCGTCCGCCTTCCATCGTACCCGCACATACACGACTTGTCCACTTACTACCACTTTTTCTTCCTCACTTTCTTGAATAGCCGCCGAATCGGCGAGACATGATGCTTGAAGCCTTCTTCTTGCTCATCACCCGCAACTCGACCTTTGAGTACCCTTGCCTGTTGAGCCACAACGCTTGCTTGACCGTGCAAAGCCCGTCCGCGTGCCGATCCTGCACCAGCCTTGTTGTCCGCCGCGCCATCTCGCCATCCCACAGTTCAACCTTTTCCTTCTTGAATCCGGCGGCAACCAGGTACGCGCACTGGCACTCGCTCGGGATATCCACCCTCGACTCCGTAGCGATCTGAAACTCGCGTTTGTTGAACAGGTCGGTGCGCTGCATCCCGTACTCAACCTTGATCTCCACCGGGGCGTTCTCGCGCTCGTACCGCAACCGTTCCTCGTATTCTTCCTCGGCCTTCTCAAGCAACTCACTGGTATCGGCCAACTCCCCATCGCCGTCATCTAACTCATTAGCAATCTCGCCAACCTCGGGCGGGGCCATATCGCCCGCAAGCACATGCTGGGGGCCAATAAGGTTCATGGCACCGTTGCGACCCACAAACGAGATGACCTCGACATACGGCTTGGAAGAAGTAGTGATCGCATTGACACGATCCTCAGGGCTGTCCAATCCATCCACAATTCCCGTTAGTGGTCGCAAGCCTCGACCGACACATTGTGTGAAAAGACTCCACGACTTCGTTGGCCGGCACATGGCTACTACCTGAATACCGGGCGAATCGAACCCGGTAGTCAGCACGGCACAGTTGCATAGGTATTGAAACTCATCATTCTCATAGGCCGCAAGGATCTGTTTTCGCTCAGGCTCGGGCGTGCCACCGTGAATCACCCTTGCGCACATAGGCCGTTTGTTGTTCAAGTTGGCGGCCACAAGTTCGGCGTGCGAAACTCTTGCACAAAATACGAGTGTTCGTTTATTCTCGCAATGCCTAAGAAGGGTGCCAACCATCTCCAGAAGTGGACCCTCTTTTTCTGCTTTTTCAGCGATCTCGTTCGCTGTCCAATCCCTGCCGCCCTTGATTGGTTTCAACTCAAAACTTTTTACAACCGAAACCATACCCATAATGGGCACCAGCCAGCCATCCTTGATCGCCGCGCGGATATCGTAGCGGTAGAAGCATTCCTTGTACAACTGGCCGAGCGAAAGCCCGTCAGCACGCTTGGGAGTCGCGGTGTACCCACACATCCGCATCTTGGGGTTGCCGTCAAGGAAGTACCGCACGGTCTCGATGGTCGAAGGCGTGATCGTGAGATGGGCCTCGTCGATCAGCATCCGATCAAAGTGCATCGGATTGAACCGCTCATACCGCTTGCGATCCTTGCCAGAGCGCAACGACTGGATCGTAGCAATGACTACATCGGCGGCATTCGGCCCTTTGGTCACGGCGTACATATCGGCTTGCTCAAGGTCGGGCCAGATATTCAACCGCTGATTGATCCGCTTGGCCGTCTGCGAGACAAGGTTGATGCGATCGACAAGGATGATGGTTTTCAACCCCTGCTCACGCGCAATACTGATCTCATGGATGAACATCTCCGTCTTACCCGTGCCTGTCGGGGAAACGACCAGTCCGGTTTGGTGCTTCTTCCACCCCTCGTGAACAGCATCGCCCGCCTCGATTTGGTAGGGTCGACGGATCATTCAGGCTGCTCGGTCAACGCCTCGTGAGCAATGTCCGAAACGATCTGTATATTCTCAGCAACACCAATCCGATAGTCGATTGGGTGAATGTCAATCAAAGTAAGAGCGTTGCGAAACTTCTTTTCAATCGCTTCAAGATCAAAAATACGATCGACAAGGGATTGAACAAGAAGGTTGATACTGTACTTGAGTTTTTCATCCGAAGACTCTTTTGTCACATTTCCATTTTCATCAAACTCAAGCGTTGGCTCATTTCCTAGAATCATCACGCACCCCCGATCGCTTCTTCATCCCGCTGCAAGCTCTTTGCTTGTTCGGCGAACAGCAACCCGCTCTGCTTGCACGAATGGCACCCGGCACCCTTGCACAGATCGCACTCGTCCACCGGCTCACACCCGGCGACAATGGCACCGATATCATCCAGCAAGCGATTGAGGACATTTGTGTGCCCCGCAATCATCACGCCCGAAGGCTCGTCGGCAAACTCTCGTACCGTCTTGCGAAACACACGGACAAGATTCTTGCACGCCTTGGTGTACTCACGGCCAATCGCAATGCCATTTCCGACCGTTGCATTGCTCCGCTCGATTTGCTCATTATCGCCGATTTCCTGCGTTTCTGGATCGTCAGAGGCGTTCTTCTTGGCAAAACTTTCCAAGCCAGAATCTCCAAAATCACCTTGCGGGATATGCTCACGGTCCTTGCGGATATTGGCAACCGTGGTGTGCGAACATCCAACCAACTCGGCGACCTCGCGGGTGGTGGCGTACTTTCCAAACCGGCCTTTGGCAATCCGATCGAACAAGTTGATCGCTTTGAGGCGGTCCTGCTTGGTCATCGGCAAGCCGTGGATCGTGTTGCCGTGGATCGCTGCCCGGACGATATCAATCGCGTCCCCATCGCCCTCGACCGAACAACTGATCTTCTTGAGCCCGAGTTGCTTGGCGGCGGCGATGCGGTGGAATCCGTCGGCCAGGATATACTCGTTGCCAACCTTGAATATCAGAACAGGCGGGAATGTATCACCTTCCTGCATACGCTCGGCATAATGCTCGATCTGGTCGATATTCATCGTGACACGAATCTGTGTCTCGGTACTGGTACTGATTTCGTCGATATTGATGACCGACTTGTTGAGTAGTGCCATTATGTCTTTCTGTGTGTGATAAAAACCCCGCCCGCAGTACAGTACGGACGGGGCCAAGAAGAGAGATCAAAAATCGGATTGCAGTTTCTCTGCACGGATAGTGTACTCGGTTTGAGAAACCTTTGATTGAAGTGCAGCCCCGGCTGCCATGAGATTATGGATCGCCATCTTGTGCGCGTCACTCAAATCAAGCTCCAAATCGGCCTTGCAAGAGGTAATCAGCAGTTCCATTCGCTTGCGTGTGACACGGATATCGTCCATTTTTGGGTGCTTACTCGGCATTATTCTTCTCCTGTTTCGCGCCTTCACGCTTGATCCACTTGCCAATCTGTGGCGACCAGCGATCGGGCCAGTTCTCTACGGCTGAATCCACTTCAGCCGCGTCCATGTTCTTGAGCCCCTTGAGATACTCGCGGAGCCCGCCAAGCGTCTGCCCGGCACCCGACACCGCTTCGAGCAACTTGGCGGCGCGCTCGGGGCCGATTGGCTCTCTGATCGACTCGGGCTGCTGTTGTTTGACTCTCGCAGCCGTTGATTGCTTGCTAGGGCTCCCTTGCTGTCTGCCCGACGCACGGTTGCCGTCGTCGTCATCCTCAGTGGCAATGCCAAACAGGGATGAGAGTTGATACCGCTTTCCATAGGTGATCGCCGAGCCAATGCCCTGCGCGTCGTTTTTGGTGATCTTGATCTGCATACCCGCATCAAGATCAAGCATCTGCCCTGATTCATGATACAACACGGCACCGATCTTGATATATTCAGGTGTGACCGTTGGCGGCATGACCAAGGCAAGCCCGTTGGAAGCGAGAATCGGCTTTGTGTAGGCCAAGATTGCGTCCAAGGTGGCGTACTTGTTCTTGTGAAAGGTGTTCTCGCGGTCTTTGACAACCGAGCCAATCTCACCCCATGACTTGACCATCGCCTTGATGACCAAATCTTGTGGCTCTTTCACTTCGCCGGTACTCTCGTTCACTGTTTCCAGTCCAATATCAGGCATCATTCCGCCTCCTTCATTTTCTTTGGTATTGCCCGCGTGTGCGGATTGTTTGTTTTCAACACCTGTTCATACACATCGGGGTGACGCATCTTCAACAGCTTGGAATCAACCGTCTGCTTGCCCTTCACCACTGTCACATTCATCATGTACCCGCCGCCCTGCCCACGACTCGCCTCGCCGACCTGCTGCATGAGCAACGACTTGATCGTTGACTGTTCATCCTTCAAGTCTTTGATGATCGCCGTGATCTCGATATGCCGCTTGGCCATCTCGGGGTCGATCTCGGCAACCGTGTCGTTCTCGCGCTTCATGGACGCAAAGTATTCCTTGGTCGAATCTGTCATGCCCGAAGCCTCGGGTGCAACATCGGCGACAATATGTTCAATCCACCACTTCTCGCAACGGGTCTGAATCGCATGGCACAGATCAATGTCGATGCCGACACAGTAGATGTCGAACTTGCGGTGACTCAAGCGGCACACAATCGCATCATCGCTCTCGGCGCAGATGAGTTGGTGCTGCACTTGGAGCATGACCATATCGGGGATCTGATCGGTTCCCGGCTCGCCCCACCCAGCGTCAACCAAGGAAGATTTGGCCTCAACAATCGGTTGACCTTTGGCAAACTTTCCAACCATCCCATCGACATTGCTTCTGAGAATACCTTTCACAAAGGTCTGTTTAGGCGCATACACCTTCTCGCCGAGGGCGTGTTCGACATACTTCAAGATACCGGGTTCCATAAAATCACCCCACATCGTTGCCTCGTTGCCAGTGAACGAATCAACACGCCCAGTTTTTTCCAGCCAGAGGTCAAGCGCGGTTCGGTACGGGTTCATTCCAAAGATGCAAGCCACATCGGATGAGCCAATACCCTTCTTACGATCCGCTGCCTGTTTTTCGGTGATTGCCATTACTCCGTCCCCACATCTTCCTGAAACATATCGAACTGGCAGAGGCTAATGACCGCTTGCCCGCCACCGCTTCCGGACCGAATCACTCGCCACTGAGAACAAGATCGCAGATCATCCGACTTGATAACCAGTTCAATCTCCGATTTGGATATAGACACCTTATCGACCTCTCGAACCAATATGGATTCAACCCGAACCTTCGGGTCTTTCGCAGGGCTTGACTGTAGAATAATACGATCCATTACTTCATCTCCCATCCGCCATCAAGACGGTCTGATTGCCACTCGACAAATGCCTGTTCAACATCACGCTTCAACTCTTTCTCGGACAACTTCACCGGGTCGATCCCGAGGGCGGAAAGGTCAAGCACCACACGATGCTCGTCCTTGAAGCCGATGGATGTCCAGAACTCAACCTTCATCGCGTCCTCCTTTTGTCATTTTGTTGTGCAAATCAAGATACTTCCACTTTATTATTGTGTAGCAAAATGTCAAATCTGCTTCCTTGGCTTCCGAGCGGCCTATTTCTAAAATATGCTGGATTGCAGATTTCATGTACAACAGTTTTTGATCCGATTCAGGCAAAAGATCGCCATCTTGAATGACGATTTCAGAAAAACCAAGATCCGCAATGAACCGGCGGCGAACCTCTCTGTTCCGATCAAAGATATAGAACTCAACCTTCATCGCCACCCTCCCCAACTGTATTCCGAGCGTATCAGATCCCTTGAAACACTGTTTTTCTCAGCATAGTCGCCGGCCACTGCGGAAATGTATCTGTAGTTATCAAGGTGTACGCTGAGGCGGTATGTTTCCTCGACATCACCCTCGCCAATATATTTTTCTTCCTGTTTCAGGTGCTTTGTGATCGCATCTCTAGAGACAGAAATCGACAATTTTATTTCACAAAGTACCTCTTTGGTTTCTTTGTGTATAAGTTTCGCGGTCTCAGCCTTCATCATGCCCCCCAATCGCCTTGTATCGACGCATCGCACGATCGGCATCGAAGAAACACATATGCGGCATAACGATGACCGCCTTATCGTTCTCCTTGCGAGCCCGAATCGTGCGTGTTTGCACGGATACAACCGTGGCGACGAACATATGGGGGATGATCCCCGAGGCCGTGGTGCCGGTCGAGTCCACCACCGTCACCGACATGCTGGGTGCGATAGGGAGGCCGTCGCCGCTCAAAGGGAGTTTCGATAGTGCCTCGGCGTTGTGCCCCTCAACCTTCTGTTTTTGCCCACTCATCAAGATCCCCTTTCTCTGTCACCCAAGTATCGTGAATCACATCAGCGTCGATGCGATCCAGAAATGATATTGCCAACTTCGCCGCGTCGCGTGGTCCGATAGAACCCAAAGGCAGCCTTGTATCGAACAACCACTCATGGAAACGAACGAAGTCTGCCTTGGAAATAAAACGCTCCAAGCGATCCATGTCTCGCCATTGCTTCTTACGCACACGGACAAACACGCCAATCGTGTACCGATCCGCCGTCCGGCAAAACGCACGATAATCCTTCGCCACCTCGCGGAACCCGCGATCAAGCACCGTCGAAGTGTCGCCAATCAGATCGTTCTCAATCATCCTTCACCATAACCCTTTCACCCACAACAACAGACACACAGTTCCTCTTACCCCTTTGTAATACACCATTTTTCATGATAATCTCATGTATAGAGGAAACGGTATTCCCGTCAATCTTCACGCCGCGACCAGTAATGAGCCTTCTCGCATCCGAACGAGACTGGGCCATTCCACACAAAACAAGAGCATCAACAACGGTAGATCCGAGAGGCACATCCGTTTTACCATGAGGGATGGCAACTTTCTGCTTGCACACCAAGTCAAACCTCTTCATTGAATCTTTCGCGGCTTGCCTGCCATGAAGCATCTCAACGACCGCAAGTGCCAGTGCTTGTTTTTTTACAACCTCTAGCCCTGGCGGAGAAGAACACTGGAACAAAAGAGAAAACCACTCATCCATCAGGCCGTCTGGAATGCTCATTGTTTTTCCAAAAGCGTCGTCGGGCGTGCTGTTCATTGAAATATGGTTTCCAAGCGACTTGCTCATCTTGTGGCTTCCGTCTGTTCCAGTAAGTATCGGAAACAGCATAATCGCCTGCTTTTTCATCCCAAGACGACCCATCAAATCCCTTGCAAGTGTACAGTTTGCCAACTGGTCATTGCCCCCAATCTCAAGGTCGCACCCAAGGCTGATGGAATCCCACGCCTGAAGGACAGGGCACACCATCTCAAGAATGGATATTGACCCCCCGGAAGCATGTCTTTTCGAGAAATGATCCCTGCCAAGCATTGAACGAATAGACACACTGCCAAGAAGCTCAAAAAGATCATCCATTGGCGGTCTTATGGCCGAGTTCTTTACAAAACCCCACTCCCCCCCATCGCCCATGAATCGACATATCTGGGCCATGATATCAGCCGCATTTCTCGATGTTTCACTAAACGAAAGCAATGGCCTCGATGTGTCTCGCCCCGACGGATCGCCAATCTGTCCGGTTATGTCACCAATGACAACAGTACCCTTGCAACCACGACGAACCAAAGAACGAAATGCTGAAAACGGGACAAGGTGCCCAATGTGCAAATCGCGCCCCGTCGCATCAATGCCGATCTTTACATGCGACCCCAACGGAATGCCATTCGCAAGGCCGATCGTTTGCGAAGCCGTCTTTTCAAGATCCGTAATCATCCTTCACCCCTTTCGCTACACACTAGCACCCATGCCACAACTTGTCCACTTACTTGACGACCTTCTTGCACACAAACTCAATCGAGCCCCGCCCGCGACCATCCTTGGAGAACGCTTGAACACAAACCGAGTACTCGAAGAAGATCGTTCGGTGTCCAACGCCCCAACTGTTGAGCAGATAAATCGCACGAACCACGCTCAATCCCACCTGCATCTCGGCCAAACAGCAGAAGCGCACGCGGCCACCGTCGGCCAACAAGACCGCGATCACCCGCTCCATCTGTTCCTGTCGTTGGCTACTCATCATGCACACAGAATACTCTTGAATAAGAAAGAAGTCAAGTAAGGATGCAACAACACCCCCGCCTGCAACGAACGAGGGTGTTGAGTTTTCCAGCCATTCACGCATCTGGAATGAGGTGCTCCATTGTAGTCGGCACCTGCGATCTCCCTCAACCGACGCGGCAGTCAAGAGGCGCGCCCAACGGGGAGAAGTGTTGAAATGCCCCTGTCGGGGATCGAACCCGAGATCGCCCGAATCTCTTTGCAAGACCGGGAATGTTTCCATTACACCATCGGGGCTACCGTCGTAAATAGCGGATATCGGACTCGAACCGATGACCTTCGGGTTATGAGCCCGGCATTCTACCAACTCAACTAATCCGCAATCATCAAGAAACACGGGTCGCTTCACCGTCACCAAGGCGGGAGAGGCGGAAATCCGTGCGTACTTCGTATCATACCGTCAAATGCGAGCCACAATCGACTCCAAAGAATCAATGTGCCGACAGATATCGGCAAGAACCGAAGTCGCACACGCAAGCGGGTTGCCAGGAACAGCGGAATCACTAGCCGAACTGGGTGGCGACGGCGAACACCCAACCAGCGAATCCACCCTCTGAGAAGCATTCAACGATAAATCACACAACCGTCCATTGATCGAGGACAAACCATCGGCATACGCCGTAATCAGGTTTGTCACCGTTGACGGCAGACAACTATCCCCACCACAAGTGCCACTTGAAATCGTACTCATATCACAGTCCTTTCTTGGGCACAATCGCCCGGTAAACCTAAACCGCATTCCCAAAAAGATAGGTTATCAACACCACAACAGCAAACCAAGCAACGAAAAAACCGCCAATCAAACCCCACATCACCACAAGAGCCTCACGGTTAGACATCTCCTTACCCATCATATCACCAACCTTTCAACCACACACTACACCAACCAACAACACCTGTCAAGAAAGAGGCGAGAAAAGGGGGAAGGATATCGAGTCCTCAACATTCGCCACACACCATACACCGAAAAATCGTAAATTGTTGGAAAAAGTTGAGAGGGAGGGTTTATTAGATAGAGGGCAACCCCCCCCCCTGGGGGTTTGGGGGTCACTTGGTGGTTGGGGATAGGCAACACACGCGGTTCCCTAGTCTCACGCAGGATAGCTAGTACTAGCAAACCGCTCTAAATGCACAGAAACACGGGCAAACACCACGATCGGCAATGGATTGGGGGTGTCGGTCGTGGTGCAGTGGGAGGGCACCGAACCATCGTGTAGCATTGGCTACAAACGGGGCTCATACGGGCAGATCGTGAAGCAGTTTTAGAACCGTTCTAACCTTCCCTCCCATTCTTCTTGCTTATGTCCCCATAGATTCTACTTATGCCATCCATAAACGGGGCTTATGAGCTTTGCGCTTACCCCGCCCACAATGTCCGAATGCCCCGCAGCGTGATATCCTCTATCCGCTCCACCCGCTCTAGAGCCGCCCTACTCGGCTTGCCGGTCGAATCATGGTCTACGGTTATGCAGGCCCATGCCAGGGCTCTAGACGAGCGTGTACGGGCCGAGTGTGTACGGCGTGGCATTGACTATGACCAACTGTGCAAGCGTTGTGTGTTGGATGAGCCTGTACCTGTTGAGCCAAAGCCTAAGCCTCTGCATAACCAGAGTCATCGTATCGGTCCCAATGGGTAGTCTGTATAGGGCATATTGAGCCGGAGACTGTCGAGGAGGATAACCAAACTACGATATTTGCCTAAACTCGTGTAAAAACTTTACAGATTTATCCGCCCTGATTGCCCAGTATCGTCGATTTGTCCACAATATAACAATAATCAACGGAACAGCCCTTGATCCACCCGACAAGTAGTGTACGCTCTCATTATCACAAACCCAAACCGGGCATAAGCCCAAAACCATAGAGGACCTGACAATGAACAACGAAACAATCACCGCCGCATACATGGTAATCATGGAATCCGACACTTTCCGAATCGGCGGACCCGAGATCGACTTACCCCAAGCATTGATTGACCTATCCGATTCCGTTATGGACGCGGACACTGATTCGTCTACATGGTCAATCGGTGAAGGGTTAGAATGCTACCTTGATTGCTTGTAGGCGCGTACTGGTCATTGAACGAATGGCACGCCGGGCAGTACTCGACCGAATACGCCGCATTGTCGGCAATCGGGCAGGTATTCCAGCCCGGTATGACATCAGGCCCCGAGCCTGATTCCTGCGAATACACAGCGTACGAAATGATCGGCGAGTATTTCAAGAAGAAGAATCAAGCCCAAACCCAAAACAGCCGATAGGGAAACCATGACCCGCCAAATACTCACACTCGCATTCTGGGCATTCCTCGCCCTCTGCTAAAAAGGATCTGGACCATGATCGACCACCCCCCCGCCCTATTTACCGAACAAGCCGCCCGCGACCTCGCCGCCAAGCTCAACGCCGACCCCGCCGACGATTGGCACTACGCCCCAAAGCCACCACCAGGCGGGCGCGGATTGTGGATTCTGGCAATCTTTGACGAATCGCGGGATTTTGTCGGCTATATGTGATACAATGAACCGTCAAGCCGCCGACCTCTGAAACGGGATCGGCGACATTCTGAAACCAAACCGCCCGAAAACCGGGCAGAAATGAGGATCTGATATGAAAACAACAATCACCTTGCCGAATACCCTTTCGCATTGCATAAGCCGCGAGAATGGCCGATATGCGATTGAGGGATTGAATCTCATCATCAAAGACGGGAAGGGATCGGTAGCCGCCACAAACGGGCGGATTTTGTGTGTCCGTGATATCGGCGAGATCGACGGCGAAAACTCGCACGCGATCATTGCCTCCGATACGATCGGCAAGAACCCCACCAAAAACGCCAAATACTACCAAATCAGTATCGACGGCGACACGGTAGGCGGATTCGTAAAAACTGGACAAACCGTATCGAAACAAATGATCGGTAAGGATCACAAGCCCAAAGACGGCGACCTCGGGCAGACTTCTAGATTCGTCGAAGGATCATTTCCACCTGTAAGCGATATTCACCCGTCCGATACCGAATACCAAGCCTTTTGCGTAAACCCCAACCTTCTCAACGCTCTAGCCCAAGCCGTACAAGGAGAACCGTACGAATCGCAGGGCGTTGTGCTGCTTGTGCCGATCAATCCTGACGACACCCGAGCAATCAATCTTGACACCGAACTGGGCAGCGACAAGGATCGTGGGCTTTACACCCGAGCCCAAACCCCAAAACCCGCGTTTATGGTCGGCACCGATAAGAAGTGCGCGGGTGCCATCATGCCAATCAGTCCAGCGGACGAATCACACGGGCACGGATACGCATCAATCGCCCGAAATCTGATCCTGAACCACACCCCCGCCAGGTGAACCCAAAGCCCCCATTCTGGCAGCGAAAGCCGCCCGGATGGTTTCACCCCGCCAATCAAGGATGGGGTTTCTCAAACGAAAGGATAGAATATGATCCGTGGACTTCTCAAAGAAATCATTGCCGAAGAACTTGGCGCAACGCTTTCAAAATCGAATAAACCAGAATCAAACTCCCAATTTTCCGGACGAATGATCGTGGTCCTCGACAAGGGGTTTATCTACTTCGGAGATATCGAAATCGTCGGCGATACAATCGTTGGGCGAAACGGCGGGAATATCCGGTACTACTCTGAACCGGACGGTGGACTTGCACGCCTCACCTCGCATCAGCCTTCGGAAAAAACAAAGATTGATCCATGCAAAAAATGGGTAGCCCCATTCAATCTTGTAAAAAACGCGATTGATATTCAAGAAGGGGGAATCTAATGCCACTAGCTGATATTCCAAAGACCAGGTGCGGGCACGGGGACGGGTACGGGTACGGGACGGGGACGGGGACCGGGTACGGGGACGGGTAC